>CAZXOH010000040.1:0-8363 GCA_964642345.1 uncultured Muribaculaceae bacterium
TAATAATTAATTTCTTCTTGATTCAACCACATTATCTCACAATAATGTGAATATGATAATTTGTCCGACATTGTCGGACATTTAGAAAAAATAACATAAAATCTTCTAAAATATCGAAGTCTAGATGGAGTATATCCTTTACCTAATTCATTAGTTAATTTTTCAGAATATTGTTTAATAATTCCTTCTCCATAATGTTTTCCTGCCTCACTTAACATTTTTCCTACATTATAATAAGTTTGTAAATCACTTCTATTTTTACTATAATCCTTTACTTTTTTATATACTTCATTATTTATTAATTCTTGTTTTATATTTTCATAATAATTCATAAAATCACTCCTTAAATGTAATCTACATTAACACTTAAAAAGTAAAAATTTTGTCAAAAAAAAGAACAATGTATAACATTATTCATCATCACTAAAGAAATCATCAAAGAATTGGTCATCTGTAATTTCATTAATATCAAATTTTTCTTCTTTAACTGATTCTTCTTTTACAGTAGTTGTTTTTTGTTGTTGTTCTTTTTCTTTTCTTTCTTCTTCTTCTAATTCAGCAATTTTTGCATCAATTCTTTTAACTAAATCATCAACATTTAATGTACCATTTGTTGTTTTATTCGCTCCCATACCTGGAAAAAAAGGTGGCATCATATTAGTTTTAGATGTTTGAATATCTTCTCCTAACATTTCTTTAATTTTTTTATCTCTTTTTTCATTTACAAAAGTCTTAATATCAAATATAGGCACTTTTTTCTTTTCTCTCGTTGGATATCCTGCTTTTGGATAACTTTTTCCCCATAATCCTTCTTTATCCATTTTCCATGCAGGAGTCATTTTAGTTTTAAAAGGCATTTCCCTTGTTCTTATAATAATCATTGTATACATTGGTAAACGTTGTAAATCAGAAACAGTAACAAGTGGAGTTGAGGCAGTTTTGTCATCTTTTTTAGATTTAACCTCACCACACATCTTACTAATTTCTTCTAAAGCAGATAACTCTGAACTAATTAAATATATCCAGTTACCACAATTTCCTTTAATTGTATCCCCTTTTTCTTTACCATATACTTCTGTTAATTGAGCAAAGTTCTGAATGATAAACGTAAATCTTATTAATCTTGAACGTGCTGCAGTTACCATAGCATCTGCATCTTTTAAAGGTGGCATATTAGCAAATTCATCTAGAATAAAATTAGTTTTAAAAGGTAATTTTCCACCATTATTATATGCAACATCAATTAAAGTTTCATAACATTGTTTAACAAATATTGTAGCAAGTGGATGGTAGGTTTTCTTTTCATCATGAATAATTATAAATACAGCTGTTTTTTTTCTACCAATATCTTTCATATCAAAATCACTATGTGATAACATTTCAGATAAATTTTCTTTTGAAGAAAATAATTTAATTTTTTGTTTGAAAACTGATAAAATACTTCCTTTTGTATCATTAGGTGCCATTAACGTACTAGCAACATTTATATAAGCAGGTGAAGATTGATCTTTATCACTAAAATATTCCTTCATATAAGTACTTCCACCTATTTTTTCTTCACCAACTGTAGTCATCAAATTTATTGTATTTAAATTTATTTCTTCTTCTTTTGCATCTTCAAAAAGCGCTAAACAAAGGCCTACAAAATAATCTGCTGATGTATTTTCCCAGAATGGATCTGTTCCCTTACTTGATTCATCATAAAGAATATTTTTAGCTAAATCATCTAATAATTCTGTTGCTTTATCTATATTTCCTTCTTTATATAAACTATATGGTAAAGTTATTGGATTCCAACAATTACCATTTTGGGGATTACGGAAATTTAATAAAATTATATTATAACCTTTTTCTTTTAATTCTTCAGCATTTCTTTCATATATTTCACCTTTAGGGTCTGTTATAATCATTGATTCCCCTGCTTTAGCAAGTGTTTTAACCATTGGTTGAACTATTGCTTCAGTTTTACCTGATGCTGTTGAACCAATAACTAAATTATGCCATTCACCCGAATCAACCCATATTTCTTTTCCGTTATTTATTAAAGGAATTCCGGCTTCTTCAGTTTCTTCAGCTAAAGGATTAATTTTTACTAGATTTTTTTGCATTTCTTTATCAGTTGCCCATCTAGAGTAGCCTTTTTCTTTTTTAGGACTTAAATCAATTCCTATTCCTTTTTCTCTCTCAAAGAATAAACCTGATACACTTGTAAAAGCTGCTATAAGTGCGATCAAATAAAATACCATTACAGGTGGAAAATATTCTAAAGTAAATCCTGGTAATGGATTAAGTCCTGAAAATGTTGAATCTCTTACAAATGAAACAACATTTAATACTGCTATATCCACAATATAAAATAATACAATTGCAAATATTATAAATATTACAACGTCTTTTGGTTCTGCTTTAAATTTCAATTTCATTTTATCCACTCCTAGAATTTATTATTTTTATTATTTTTTGATTTTAAAATTAGTGTTAATACTAAACCACATATTAATATTATACCAAATATACATAATAGAATATATTCATCATTAGATTTGCTTTTTTCAAATTCAAATTCTATTTTTTTATTGTCATAATTATCTTTTGTAATATACCAATAATAATCATTACCATTTACTAAGTCAGCATTATTTTTTAGGTTTTTTAATTTTGAATAAATATGAACAGTAAATTTATCTAATTCACTATAATAATTATAACATAAAAAGCTATCTGTTGTTTCCATTGAAATTATTTTTTCATTATTGATTATATTTACATTTTCATAACAATAAAGTACTGTCGTAATTTCTGGATTTTCATTTAAATCATAATTGTTTATTACTCGATAACCTAGTTGATTATCAATATCTAAATATTCTTCTTTTTGACCAATCAATATATCTTCATTAATAAAATATTTATTTGTTATTTTTTTGAGTTTCTCTTGAATTGATAATCCATCTAATTCTTCATTGGAAAAATATACTGCACCTGTTTCTTTTATATTGTCATTATCTATTATTAAATTATAATTAAATTCACATCCAGTAAGAAATAATAAACAAATTAGTATCAAAATTTTTTTCATATTTCACCTATCAATCTAACATATAAATATATCCTGAAAATGTGTAACTACCCCATCTTCTATTTACTTCTGATAATGACAATGTTGTAGTTTGCCATCCATAAGGATTTTCTGAACTTTTTATACTACCAATGTTAGCTTCACTTATTGTAACAGTGTTTCCATTTACTTCTTCTACTACTGCAACATGTCCAGGTGCTCCAGCTTTCTTCCAAGAAATTATTGCTCCAACTTTTGGTTTAGTATAATCATTTGATGATTTAAATCCGCTTGCACCATTGTTTAAATTTTGGTCATACCATAATCCAGCATTAGAAGCAATACACCACTTCAAATTGCTTCCTGCATTATTTAATATTTCATTAGCTCTACCAAATGCATACCATGTACATTGTCCTAAATATCCACCTGCATAAGATAAATTTAAATTTGAAAAATAATATTCAGATCCTTCACCACCAATAACAGGCATTCCAACTCTTTTTCTAAATCCTGCAACGTCTGCACTGGATAGACCTGGTCCATTTATTATACTACTATTATAAGAAGAAACAAAACTAGTTTTTGCTCTATTAAATATTTCATCTATTACATCATTAATATTACTTTCAATTTTGTATTCATTAATATTTTTTTCATATACTTCTTTGAATTCAAATCTTTGATATATCCATCCTTGTTTAATATTACCTTCATAATATGTCCCAAAATGTTCCAAACTAGTGTTATCATTTCCTATATATACACTTTTATCGTCATTAGAATTTGGAACTGTTGCCTCTGGTCCTTTAACATATATATCAAATAATTCTTGTCCTCTATCATCTTGTCTTTTCCACATACAAGCACCACAAGCATCTAATACCATTGCTTTATATGTTTTACCATTTATACTTAAATTCAATGTATCAAAGTAGTCATAATATTTTATATTTTGCGCTATACCATGTTTATTGACATTAATTCCACAATGATTAGTTGAATTTTTACAAATATTAAGTGCAGCAGCTACAACCAAATATTTTTCACCCTCTGTTTCATAATAATACCATCCATTTTCATCTGTTGTGAATGAATCAATGCATTTACCTGAGCCAGTGCATTCACCAGATTCTGTGGAATCACTAGGATAATAATATGTATATTGTGTTAAATATTGAGTATTTTCAATACTTATATTAATGTCTGAAAAATTAAAAATAGTTAAAAATATTAATAGTAAAAAAAGAATAAAAATTTTTAAAATATTATCAACCATTTTTAACATACTACACCTCATTCTTTATTAATTTCTACATTTATTATAGCAAGTATTATAAGCACTTGTTCCACTTGTATATTTAGAACTACATTCTTCTTTACAAGTAGTTTGACTTGTACTTATAGTTGTGTTTTCACTTGAATTTACTATTTCACTATAATTGAAAGTATCATTATTTGAACCTACACATAAATGATTATATAATCCTGTTTGACCATTTATTGAGGTATTTTTTTCTTCTGAGCCTAATATTACTTCTCTATTATTTTCACCTGTATAAAATGGATGTGAACTAGTTGTTCCATATTTTAAGAATGACACATATTTGTCAAAACTAAGTTGAAAATAATACCACTCACGATTTTCATACCAAGATCCCAAATATGTACAGCCATCACAATTACCATATTTTATATTTCCTTTTTTATCTTTGTATTTTCCTATATCAACATAACAATATTCGTGAACATATTCTACCATTGCATTTGATAAATCTTTTATATCTTGTTTTTGATTAGGAGTTGCTTTTTGATTCCATAATTCATTGTTTGCTTTACCATATGATAATGTTTCATGAAGTAATGAAGTGTTTAATGTAACTCCACACGGATTATCTACGTCTTTTTTTTCTGTTAATCCCACTGTACATTCTTCTTTAAAGGTATTATAAATTTTCTTTATTCTTTTAAAATATGATATTGCATAAGCACATACATTATTTATACCAAATGTATTTTCAGTATCAACAGTTAAATCATCTGAATCATTTTCGATTATTTCATCTATTTCATCTAATATTCCTGAATTTTCTAATATTTTTTTACTAGGACATATATTAGCATATTTTAAATATGATAATAATTCATCATCTTCCATATTATTTGTTACATATGATGTTACGTTATTACTTTCATCATAATCAATATCATCAGAATTTATTGCTATTATGATAATAAATATTAAGCCAATAAATGCTGCAGAAAGAAATATTGCAATTTTTATTTTCATTGAAATTTTCTTTTTTACAAGTTGAAAAGCAGCATCTCCTATTTCACCCGCAAGTTCACCATTTACAGCTCCACCTGTTGCGGCTGTTATTGCAGCTCCTGTTGCTTTTCCCCCAATTTTATCTACACTTTTTTCTAAATTACTTTTTTCTTCTTCACTTTTTCCTGCTAATTCATTTCCAATTTCTTTTCCAATTCCTGTTTTTGAAAGACGATTTTTATTTTTAGCCGTATTTAGTCTTTCAATAGTGTTTTTATTGTTTTTTTCATAGTCTTTAGAAGATTGTAAATTATTTAATTTTAGTGAATTATTTTTTAATTTTTTACTATTATTAGAGTTTGAAGGAACATCATCAGATTGTTCCTTCAATGTATCAGATGATACTATTTCATCATCTAAATCTTCAAAAATATTTTCTTCATCCATAGTATCACCTACCTATTAGAAGCCTCCGCCTCCACCAAATGAGTCTAATTCTTGTTCGGAAGCAATTACACTTATACGCATTCTTCTTGAACCACATACAAATAGTGCTTCTCCTTGACTATATCCTTTTATACTTTCTTTTTCATTATCATTTAAATCTATTAGTCTACTTAAATCTTCAACTGCTTGTTTTTTTAGTCCCATTACTAAATAATAAGAAGCATTGTCAAATATTGCTTTTCCTTGAGTTATAACTGCTTGATCACTAAAGTCACTAGGTTGTTGTGTAATTATTATTGTACCAGTATTATATTTACGAGCACGTCTTTGAATTTGCGCTAAAAAGTCAGCACCTAATGTATTTTTTCCAGATATTAATACGTGAGCTTCGTCAACCATTAATACTGTGTTTACATTTTTATCTAATGTTAATCCCCAAGCATATTTTAATATATTGAAGAATAAAGCATTTCTAATGTTTTCATCTGCATTCATTAATTCTTTTATATTAAATACTATAAAATTGCTATCTGAACTAATTGTTGTATGACCATCAAAGTAATATTTTAATTCTTTTACTATTGGTCTAATTTTTAATTCTAGTTTTTCCATTACATCTTTTTCTTGTGTTTTTTCAGTCATGGATGCTAAACGACCTCTTATTGTCGCATAAACATCTTTAAATGTTGGGTAATCATTTGATGTAAATTTTGTAAAGTCAGTATCAAAATCAATACCAAATCTTTTATATGTTTCTTGAACTACTTCACTAAACATATTAAGTACGTCTTCTTCAATTGTTGGATCATAATATTTCATAAATGCTTTAATTGTTTGAAGTGTTCTTGTTAATACAGTATAACCTAATCCACTTTCAATTTCTTCTTCATCAGCATCCATTATTACTTCAAGTGGATTTACCATTCCGTATTCTCCACCTTTTCCTAGATCAATGAAATCTCCACCATATCTTGCTGTCATATCTTCTAATTCACCTTCTGGATCAATTATTACAAGTTGACAGTTATTTCTAATATGGGTTCTTAACATTATTTTTGCAGCTGTTGATTTACCACTTCCTGATGTTCCTAGAATTATCATGTTAGCGTTATTTCTATTATGTTCTTTTTTTATTTGATATAAAAATTGATTAAATAAAATTACTCCACCTGAGAAGTCTACACCTAGTAATGTTGATAATCCAGGATCTTTTATACTATCAAATATGAATGGATACATTGCTGCTATTGTAGGAGCTGGTATTGGTGTACCTATTCTATCTTCAATATCTTGTTTTCCATATATTGGAAGTATTGATTTTAAAACTTTTTCTTGTTCAAATCTTAATGGTACTGCTCTCATTTGCATTGCTTCTAAGTAATTTTTTACTTGAAATTTTTTATTATTTAATTCTTCCTCACTATCAGCAGTTATCATTATATGTAGTTGAAAATCATATATTTTGGCTTGAGTCGCTGCTAATTGTTGAACAAATTGTTCTAATGATTCATAATCTTGTCTTATTCTTTCTAACATTGTTTTGTCTTTTTCTTCAGAATATCTTTGTTTTAAATCTGCTATTTCTTTATTTAACATTTTTGTTATGACACTAAATGGTAGTGGTATATGTTTAATTACCATTTTTATTCCAGACATACTTGTTAAGTTTGATAAGAATCCAACTGGTATCAGTTTTGGATAAGAAATTGCTGTTAATATACATGCATATTTATCACTTATTATAAAGTGACTTGGTTTAAATTCTAGTCCTTTTGGAGCTATTTGTGCTTTTATATCCATTATAATGGCACCGCCGTTCCAAATGTTGTTGTTGTTCCACCATTTAAGAAGTTATCTAAGATAATTCTTAAATCATTATTTGTTACTTGTCTTGTATTTAAACCTGCACTTGCAAACATATTTATTAAGTTTCTTATTCTTTTCATTATTAAATCATTATTTCTTTCTTTAAATAATAAATAATATTCTGTATCTACGATATTATTATTCATAAACATATTAGCTTTATTTATATCTTCTAATATTAATTTTCTTTTTATTTGATCACCTGTTGAATTAAATAGTAATTGTAATTGAGATAGATAAACATTTATGTCTACTGGTCTATCTGCTGCAATTATCCAAAATTCATAATCAATCATATTATAAACGTTTTTTAAGTTATTAATTATTGCATTTTGAGTATCAAAATCAGCTATAAAAATATTTCTTGGTGCTATCTTAATTCCTGTTACTTTTTCATTATTATCAAGTATTATCATACCATTAGTAATACTTTTTACAGGTACAAAAGATTCATCAGTATATTTACTTTTTGTTGATTTCATCCATCACACACCAACCTTTCCATATGTATTTTTGTCTTGATGTTATAAAAATTATTGCATTTATTATAACTGTTAAGACATTATGGTAATTTGGAATAGGAAAAACTAGAAATCCTGCTATACAAGCTGGAACAATTGCTATAACTGCCATCCAAAATTCATTTATTGGAAGTATTAGTAATAGTAATAGTGTTATTCCTACTCCACAAGCAAATAATATTAAATCAAATGTATAGAACAT
>CAZXOH010000041.1:0-8193 GCA_964642345.1 uncultured Muribaculaceae bacterium
ACCATTATGGAAATCACCTCTTTATCAAAAGAACAAATAGAAAAATTATAAACTTTATTTAATGGAGTTTTTATTTAAAAAAGTGTAAAAATTTACATGTAAATATAAATAAATTTTTCTATTATAAAAGTTTAATTAGAACACTAATTATTCTTTTTTTATACAGAAATATATGATAAAATAAAATCATAGGTGAGATATATGCTAAAAGAAAAAGTTTTACCAGCGGATACATTTATTGTTATAAATAAAACAATTTTAAATGAATATGATCGTAAACTTTTAATAATGCTATACCAACCAATAATAGGTTATAAAGCAATAAGTTTATATTTTTCACTTTGGATGTATTTAGATAAAAGAGAAATAATGTCTAATGAATTTACCCATCAACAATTAATGACAACCATGCAATTAAGAATAAGTGAAATAATAGAAGCAAGAGAAAAATTAGAAGCAATTGGGTTACTAAAAACATATGTAAGAAAATCAAATATAAATAATTTTATATATGAAATGTATTCGCCAATAAGTGCCTATGAATTTTTAAATAATCCAGTATTAGTAACAGCGCTATATAATAATATTGGAAAAAATGAATATGAAAAAATAATTGAATACTATAAAATTCCAAGAATAAGTTTAAAAGAATATGAAGAAATTACTTGTAGTTTTAATGAAATATTTTCTGCTTCAAACATCAATGGCTTTGAAAGATTAGAAAATATAAATAAATATAGTTCAAATAAAATAAAAATTGAGTCTAAAATAGATTTAGATAATGTTTTAAGCTTAATACCAGATGGAATTTTAAATGTAAGAAGTTTAACTAATGAAACAAAAGAATTAATAAATAAAATATCATTTATTTATAATTACGATGATGTTAGAATGAGTGAATTAATAAGAGAATCTTTAACAGATAAAAAAACAATCGATAAACAAGCACTAAAAATTAATAGTAGAAAATACTATCAATTTGAGAATAGTGGTAAACTACCAAGTCTAATATATAGAACACAACCAGAATATCTAAGAAAACCGGTAGGTGATACAAGTAATAGAGCTAAAATAATTTATCAATTTGAAACAACAACACCTTATGATTTCTTACAAAGTAAATATAAAAATGGAAAACCATCAAAAAGTGATATTGCTGTATTAGAATACTTACTATTGGATATGAATTTAAATGCTGGAGTAGTAAATGTATTAATAGATTATGTATTAAAAATAAATAATAATAAACTAACAAAAAACTTTGTAGATGCTATAGCAAGTCAATGGGCAAAAAGTAAAATTGAAACAGTAGAAGAAGCAATGAAAATTGCTGAAAAAGAATATAAAAATAAGAAAAAAACAAACAAAAAACAAATAGAAGAAAAACCTATTTGGTTTAATCAAAATATAGAAGCACAAGAGGCCTCTGAAGAAAAATTAAATGAATTAGATAAAATGTTTAGCAAATTTGGAGGATAAAATGGAACAAGTAAAATTAACTAAAAAAAATATCAATTTAATGAATGAATTTAATAAACTATTAAAAGACACAGAATTTAAAGAATATATTGATAAACTTAAAATACCTTATGAGGAATTAGCAAAATATACAAGTATATTAGAAACATGTAAAAATGAATATTATAACTGTAAAAACTGTAAATCTATATTAGAATGTAAAAATAAAATAGAAGGTTGTTTATACATACCAACAAATAAAAACGGAATAAGATTTTGCTATAAATCTTGTAAATATAAAAATAATATTGATAAAAAAAATAAATATTTAAATAATATATATACTTTTAATATTCCTAGTAATATAAAAGAAGCGAATATAAAAGAAATATATAAAAAAGATGAAAATAGATTTGAAACAATTAAATATTTATTACAATTTACAGATGACTATATAAATAAAAAGAAAACAAAAGGACTATACTTATATGGTAATTTTGGATGCGGTAAAACTTATTTAATAAGCGCTATATTTAATGAATTAGCAAAACAAAACATTGATTCAGCAATTGTATTTTGGCCAGAATATTTAAGAATGTTAAAATCATTATTTAATGATAACAATGAATTTAGAAAAAACTATGATAGAGTTAAAAATACAAAATTATTATTAATTGATGATTTAGGAGCCGAAAATAATACAACTTGGTCAAGAGATGAAATACTTTGTCCAATATTACAATATCGTATGGAAAATGATTTACCAACATTTATAACTTCTAATTTAAATTTAGAAGCATTAGAAAAACACTTAAGTTTTAATGGAAGTGAAAGTATTAAAGCAAAAAGAATAATTGAAAGAATTAATCAATTAACAGAATATAAAGAAATGATTAGTAAAAACTTAAGGTAGTAGGGGGCTTTATGGATATACAAAAAGAAGTAAATAAAATTATAATTGATTTAAAAGAATTAAATGAAACAAAAATAAAAGAAAAAATTGAGGATACAATTAATAATATAAAAAAGCAAAAAAACATTAAATTGTTTTATAAATTGTTAATAAATAAAATAGAAAAAAAGATTATAGCAACTGCAAACCTAATTTATAATAATGATTTAAAAGAAAATAATATATTACTACTAAATAAATACTCTAACATCAATAATTATCTAAAAGAAAAAAATCATTTATTTAAAAAAATGTATGTTGAAGAAAAAACTATAAATAATGAAACAATAAAAAATAGTGATCAAAAATATAAATTTGAAACAACAGAAAATACATTAGAATTACCTATTCAAACAGAAATATTTAACAATTTAAAATTTAATATTAAAAAAAATGAATATGAAATTAATGATAGTATTATTGCTTTTACAAAATATATGAATAACATTGATATAATTTCTAATATAGATGAAATAAATGAAATTTCAGATGAAATATATAATAAATTATATGAATATTTATATGAAAACGAATCAATATTTTTTGAATTTACTTATTTAATAGATGTATTATCAAACATATATAAAAATTACGAAAAAGACTCAACAGAAAGAAAACTTTTGAAACCAATATATAAAAAATATATAACATTATATAAAATTTATAAAGAAAAAATTGTTAAAGATGAAGTTAACCCTTATTTTGACATAATTGATTATTGGCTTACAAATGAAAATAATTATTTATATTTAAAAGAATTAATAAATAGAAAACCTAAAATACGTAATTCGCATTCTAATGGGGAACATATTGTAATTTATATTTTAAAAAAATATATAGATAATTTTAAAAAAATGATTGTCAATGATGATTATATTAATATTAATTATTTAAAAGAAGTATATTATTTATTTACTAAAAGTTATTATTTAAAAATAACTAAAGAAGAAAAAAATACAATTGATAATTTAATAAAAGAATTTTCAATATATATAAAAAATACATTAATTAAAGAAAGAAGAAAAAATGCAGCAATAAATGATTTGAAAAGTATGAAAACTAATACTTTTTATCCTCAAAATCAACAATATAACTTTAGAGAAAATACAACTGATGAATTAACATATGAAAAAAGAAGAATATATAATAATAGTTTAGAAACTATAAAAAATAAACCTGTAACAAAAGCGTTCTTAATTAGTAATTATGCTTATAATATTGAAGAATTAAATGATGAAATAAATTTAAAAATGTATACATTTAATATTGGAAATTATATTATGGATCATTCAATAATTAATTTAGAATTAGAAAAATGTGAATATACCAAGGAAAAAATAGATGAATTTATTTCAAGAGAATTTGATTTTAAACTAGGAGAAAAATATCCAACAATATGTTATCAATTAAAATTTTATAAAAGTGGTAAAATTAAATCATTAGATGTTTTAAGAGAAAATATAGAAATAAAAGATAAAATATCAGTATTTGATATAGAAAAAATGGGTAAATTTTATAACTTATATAAAAAATCAATTAATAAAAATATTGGAATTGAAACAGATTATAATTTACTAGAAATAAATAAACATTTTGAAAATATTTTAAATAATGAATTCGTTAAATTCATTAAAGAAAATAGATTACCATATATTTATTGTGGATATACATTACCAGTTGTTGACGAAATAACTGAAAAAATGAATAAATTGGTACCATTTTTACATAATATAGAAAAAGATGTAGCATATGAAATAATAAATATAATAAGTTCAAAAATAGATAAAAAACATTATTCATTATTTCCAATTGAAAATGCAGAATATGATTTAAAATTAATAAACTCATTTAATTATATAGGAATTTTAAATCAAAAAATGTTAAATGATATTTATTTTAATGATTATAACTTTGAATCAGAAGAAAGAAAAAATAAAGAAAAAAAATCGAGATTAATTAAGTTTTATAAAATAACAAAAACTCTTAATGAAAGCTTCGACTATATAGATGTATCTGAAATAAGAGAAAGCAATGGAAAAATAAAAAGAAGGTTTAAAATTTAATTGACTTTTATAATAATTGTAGTAAAATAATACTTAATAAAGATTTTGATTAGGACACAATTATTAATTGATACTGTAAAGAGATTTAGGAAATGGTGGAATCCTAAAAAGTTAAATTATTAATTACTACCTATGAATTGGACTTGAAAAATGTTCCCGGGATACCGTTATTTAATTAAGTTAAACATAGGATGGTACCGTGTTATGCACTCCTTATATAGAAATATATAAGGTTTTTTTGAGGTGAAGTATGGAAAATTTTGCAGAAATGTTAGAAGAATATTTAGATGAAGAAGAAATTAATTACAAAAAAAAATTAGATGATATTAAAGAAAAACAAAAAAATAATGTATCAAAATTTAAACACAATTTTGAAAATACAATATCAATTCATGAATTTGTTAATGAATATTTAGAAGTAAAACATAATTGTGAAAACTTAAAACATATAGGATTAAAATCATTTAAAAGTCCTTATATTATAGGAGTATCAAATGATTTTGCTATAAAAAATAAAGAATTTGTTTTAAAAAATGAAATATTAATTGTTGTTGATGCTTATAATAATCCAGCCGCATATATTAATCCAATATTATTAAGACAAATAACAACAATGGAAGAATTGAAACATACAATGAGTATCTTAGAAAAAATAAGATTAAATGATTTAGCAACCATAAAAACATTGTACGATAAATTTGATTTAATTAATAAACAAATAAATCAACTAAAAACTTTCTATTTAGAAGGTAATGAACTTCTAAAAATGCTTAATAAAAAAAATATTCTAATAGAAATAAAAAAATATGTAAAAGAAATGTCTGAAAACAAAGATGAAATTAATGTTATTCAAACTGAAATTGAAAATACAGTAAATTTAGAATGTTCATTAATTGATAAAATAGATGATAATTTATTAGAAAAGAAAGAAGGAAAAATAAAATGATAAATATAAAAGAAGATAAAACATTAAACATTTTAAATCATAGTTGTGCTCATTTAATGGCTCAAGCAGTCAAACATTTATATCCAAACGCTAAATTCTGGGTAGGACCTGTTATAGAAGAAGGATTTTATTATGACATTGATTTAGGTGATAAAACTTTAACCGATGATGATTTAATTTTAATAGAAAAAGAAATGAAAAAAATATCTAAAGATGGTAAAAGAATATACCGAGAAGAAATATCAAAAGAAGAAGCCTTAGAAAGATTTAAAGACGATCCATATAAGATTGATTTGATATCTAGAATGGATGAAAAAGATACAGTTATTTCTTGTTATACTCAAGGTGATTTTACTGATTTATGTAGAGGACCACATGTTGAAACAGTAAAAGTTATCAAATATTTTAAATTATTAAAATTTAGTGGAGCTTATTGGAAAGGTGATTCTAAAAATAAAATGCTTCAAAGAATATATGGAGTTTGTTTTGAAACAGAAGAAGATTTAAATAATCATTTAAAAGAATTAGCTGAATTAAAAGAAAGAGATCATCGTAAAATTGGAAAAGATTTAAATATTTTTATGACTTCAGATTTAGTTGGAAAAGGAATGCCATTATGGTTACCTAATGGTTCTATTATTAGAAAACAATTAGAAAATTATATATATGCTAAAGAAGAAAAATTAGGCTATTCTCATGTTTATACACCTTGTGTTGGAACTGTTGATTTATATAAAACATCTGGACATTGGGATCATTATCAAGAAAATATGTTTCCATCAATGAAAGTTGATGATGAAGAATTTGTATTAAGACCAATGAATTGTCCACATCATATGTTAGTATATGGTAATAGAGTTCACTCATATAAAGAATTGCCAATTAAAATAGGTGAATTTGCAACTGATTTTAGATATGAGGCTAGTGGTGCTGTTAAAGGACTTGAAAGAGTTAGATGTATGTGTCAAAATGATGCTCACCTTTTTGTTAGACCTGATCAAATAAAAGATGAATTTAAAGAAGTTGTTAATTTAATTTTAGATGTTTATAAAGATTTTGGATTAAATAATTATAGATTTAGATTATCACTAAGAGATCCAGAAGATAAACATAAATATTTTGATGATGATGAAATGTGGAATAATGCTGAAAATAAATTAAGAGAAGTCTTAAAAGAATTGAATGTAGATTTTACTGAAGCAATTGGTGAGGCTGCTTTTTATGGCCCTAAATTAGATGTTGAAGTAAAACCTGCTATTGGACCTGAGGTAACACTTTCTACTTGTCAATTAGATTTTTTACTACCTAGAAGATTCAACTTATCATACATTGATTCTAATGGTGAAAAACAAGTTCCAGTTGTTTTACATAGAGCTATATTTGGTACATTTGATAGATTTACTGCTTTCTTACTTGAGGAAACAAAAGGAGCTCTTCCTATATGGTGTAGTCCAATTCAAATAACTATAATTCCTGTTAATAATGAATTCCATTTAGATTATGCTACTGAAATATCTAATTTATTTAAGGAAAAAGGCTTTAGAATTAACTTAGATTCTAGAGATGAAAAAGTTGGATATAAAATGAGAGAATCTGTTATTAATAAAGTTCCATTTGCTATAATATTAGGTGATAAAGAAGTAGAAAATAAAAATATTTCTTATAGAAAATATGGTAGTAATGATACATTTACTTTAAGTATTGATGAATTCATTAAGATGATTCAAGAAGCAATTAATAATAAAAAGTTTTAAACATTAGATTTTTCTAATGTTTTTTTGAATATTTTTTTGTTATTTAAATATAATGAAGTAAATATATACTGGAGGAATAAATATGATAAATAAAAGAAATATATGGTTTTTAACGTTGTTTAGTTTAATTTTAGTTTTGAGTGTTTATTATATAACTATGCCATCTGAGTTATTATTAACAAATATTACTACTAAAGAACAAAAAACAGAAACTGTTGTTAATGAAGAACAAAGTACTGTTTTAGAAGCCTTAAGAGTTGCTGCAGATGAACAATTATTAGAAGAAATTGATAATTTAAAGGTAGTTATGGCTGATGAAGATTCAACTGTTGAAAAGAAAAATGAAGCTTTTGAAAAAATGAAACAATTAAATGTAAATAAAGCTGAAGAAACTTCATTAGAGGAAAACATTAAATCTGAACTTAATTATAAAACTTTTGTTAAAATAAAAGATGATCAAATTAAAGTTGTAGTTGATAATAAAGAGCATAATACAGAAATAGCAAATTCAATAATGAGATTTGTTCAATCTAAGTATGAAAATAAAAAATATATTACTGTAGAATTTAAATGACAATTTAGTCATTTTTTTTAAATTGTATAAAATAATCTGAAAAAAAATAAAAATATTTTCTTGACGAATTCTCTTAGGGTAAGATATAATACACATAGGAAAGTAGGAATTCAAGTGAAAAAAGTAATAAAGAACAATGTTTTTTTAGTAATAATAACTACTATTGTTGTTTTTTGTGTAAGCATCTATGCTACTAATAAATATACCGCTGGTGATATAACTTTTAATAGCAGTGATGGAACAAGTACAAATGTAAATGATGTTATAAATGAATTATATAATGATAATATAGATATTGGAGGCTGTTCAAGTAACGTTGTTACTCCTAATTTAGGTGCTGGTATGATACCTGTTACAATAAGTGATGATGGAACAGTAACATATGTTGCTGCAAATAGTAATTGGTATAATTATTGCGATAAAAAATGGGCTAATGCTGTAATATT
>CAZXOH010000042.1:0-8099 GCA_964642345.1 uncultured Muribaculaceae bacterium
AAAATTTATAGTATAATTAAATAGGTGATGAAAATGCTATATACTTCTATTGAAAACAAAAAAATAAAAGAAATAAAAAAATTAACCAATAAAAAATATCGTAAGGAAACAGGATTATTTATAATTGAAAGTGAACATTTAATAAAAGAAGCTTATAAAAATGGATATTTAAAAGAATTGATTTTGCTAGAAAATACTAATTATAAATTAAATATAGAAACAAATTATGTTACAGAAAAAGTAATGAAATATATTACTGAATTAGATACTATTCCTAATATGATAGGAATATGTAATAAATTAAAAGAAAAAGAATTAGGAAACAAAATATTAATACTAGATGGAATTCAAGATCCCGGTAATTTAGGAACAATAATAAGAAGTTCAGTAGCATTTCATATAGATACGATTGTTTTGGGACAAAATACTGTTGATTTATATAATACAAAAGTATTAAGAGCTAGTGAAGGAATGATATTTAATATAAATATTATAGAAAAAAAACTAACAGAATTTATTTTGAAATTAAAAACCATGAAATATCAAATAATTGGAACAAAAGTAACAAATGGAAAAGATATAAAAAACCTTGAAAAAAGAAAAAAAACATGTATAATAATGGGAAATGAAGGAAATGGAATAAGTAATGAAATACTTAATTTATGTGATGATTATATATATATAAAAATGAATAGTAATTGTGAAAGTTTGAATGTTGGAGTTGCTACATCAATCATACTTTATGAAATGGATAAATAGGTGAAATAATGATTTATATTGGAAAAATAGTAAATACTCATGGAATAAAAGGTGAAGTTAAAATTATATCAGATATTGACAATAAAAAAGAAGTATTTAAAAAAGGAAATCATTTATATGCTAATAATGATAAATTAACCATAAATAATTATAGAATTCATAAAAATTTTGATATGATAACATTTGAAGAAATAAAAGATATAAATGAAGTTTTAAAATATAAAAATAGTAATGTTTATATAGATAAAAATGAAATAAAAAATATAACATTAAATGAAGAATTAATTGGTTATGAAGTTTATAGTAATAGATATATAGGAAGAATTAGTAATTTAATTAAAAATAAAAAATATGATATTTTAGTAATTGAAAAAAAATATTTAGTTCCTAATATTAAAGAATTTGTAAAAAAAATTGATTCAAAAAACAAAAAAATAATAATAAATGAAATAGAAGGATTAATAAATGAAAATTGATGTTTTAACACTTTTTCCTGAAATGTATAATGGAATAATAAATGAATCAATAATATCAAGAGCAATAAAAAATAAATTAGTAGAAATAAACATTCATAATTTTAGAGAATATTCAAAAGATAAAAATAAAAAAGTTGATGATTATGGTTTTGGTGGTGGAAAAGGAATGGTATTAATGCCACAACCTATATATGATGCTATCAATGATTTAAAAACTGAAAATACATTAGTAATAATGATGACACCACAAGGTCAAACATATAATCAAAAAAAAGCATATGAACTTAGTAAATATAAACATATAATTATTTTGTGTGGACATTATGAAGGATTTGATGAAAGAATAAGAAATTTTGTAGACTTAGAAATAAGTATAGGCGATTATGTGTTAACAGGAGGGGAAATTCCTAGTATGGTATTAATAGATAGTATTACAAGATTAATACCAGGTGTAATAGAAGAAGAATCACATATGGAAGACTCATTTAATAACAATTTATTAGACTATCCTGTTTATACAAAGCCAGTAAATTTTAATGGAATGAAAGTTCCTGATGTATTATTATCTGGACATCATGAAAATATCAAAAAATGGCGATTAGAACAAAGCATTAAAAAAACCAAAGAAAGAAGACCTGACTTATTAGAAAAGAGTTGATATTATGAAAAATTATATGATTGCTAAAAGCAACTATAAAGGTGAAATAATATTTATAAATTATGAAAAACTTGTTGGTTATAAAATAATTCCTAAAAACATTGAAACCCCAGGTATAAGTGTAAAAAGTTTAATTATTGTTAAACCATCATTTATTGAAAAAGTTTTAAAAAGAAAATTAAAAAGAAAATTGGAATATTATCTTAAATATTTAACTGAAATAAATGATGATGATTCAACTGACTTTAGGGAAGCACTTAATGATATTGAAAGATTTAAAGAAACAATTAAATATAAATATCAAAAATACTTAGACGATAAATATATAAACTTATTGTTAAAAAAAATAACAATTATTCAAAAAGAAATGAAAGAAAAAATTATTTATAAAGAATTTAATAAATATAATAAAATCGAGTATAAAGAAGTAAGACATAAAAGTAAGTAAACACTTTACAATAATAAAAAAATGTGCTAAAATGATTAAGTTGTGATCCGCTTTTCATAAAAATAATGATTATGATCATATTAAAAACATTAGAAAGGACGTGCGAGAATGAATTTAGTTGAAAAAATAACTAAAAGTCAAATTAGAACAGACCTTCCAGAATTTAGAGTAGGAGATACAATTAGAGTTGGTTACAAAATTAAGGAAGGAAATAAAGAAAGAATTCAAGATTTTGAAGGAATTGTTATTACAATTAAAAAAAGAGGAGTTGGAAGAAACTTTATAGTTAGAAAACTTTCTCAAGGAATTGGTGTTGAAAGAACATTTGCTATGAATTCACCAAAAATTGATTCAATTACAGTAATTAGAAAAGGTAAAGTTCGTCAAGCAAGACTTGGATATTTAAGGGATTTGGTTAGTCAACCTAAAATTAAAGAAAGAAGAGATAAATAATCTCTTTTTATTTTTCAATAAACGTAGTATAATTAAGTAGGTGAATATTATGAATAAAATAAAAGAATTAGTGCCATATGTAGTAATAACAGTAATTGTAATATTAATTAGAATGTTTATTATATCTCCAGTTAGAGTAGAAGGAACATCAATGTATCCAACACTATCAAATAATGAATTTTTATTATTAAGTAAATATGATCAATCATATGAAAGATTTGATATTGTAGTTTTAAAATATAAAAATGAAAGATTAGTAAAAAGAATAATAGGATTACCTGGTGAAACTGTAGAATATAAAAATAATACATTATATATAAATGGAAAAGAAGTTGAAGAACCATTTATCAATGTAAATACTGATGATTTTAAATTAAGTGAATTAGGATATGATAAAATACCAGACAATTATTACTTTGTTGTAGGAGATAATCGTGGATCTTCTTTAGATAGTAGAGTGATTGGTTTAATAAACAAAAAAGATTTACAAGGAACAATAAAATTAAGTATATCTGGTCTTAAGTTTGTAAAATAAATGTTTAATGAAAAAAATCGCTTGCATATTATAATAATATAGTGTATATTATATATGTACTTATTTTTGGACAAATGAGTCTCCGACTTTTGCCTAGAAATATGCGAATTTAATGAAAGGAGAAAATAAAATGGCATTAAGTAAAGAAATGAAAGAAAAAATTGTTAAAGAATATGCTAGAAGTGAAGGAGATACTGGATCTGCAGAAGTTCAAATAGCAATTTTAACACAAGAAATAAAAGACTTAACAGAACATTTAAAAGAACATCAACATGACTTTCATTCTAGAAGAGGACTTCTAAAAAAAGTTGGTCAAAGAAGAAGTATGTTACAATACTTATATAAAACTGATGTTACTCGTTATAGAGATTTAATCAAAAAATTAGGTTTAAGAAAATAATTGAAAATAGTAGGCACTCTTTTTTGAGTGTCTTTTACATATGAGGAGGTACAAATGAAAAAAACATTTGAATTAGAATTTAGAGGTAGAAAACTAATAGTAGAACATGGTGAATTAGCAAAACAAGCACATGGAGCAGTTTTAGTAAGATATGGGGATACAGTAATACTATCAACAGCAGTAGTATCTAAAAATGCAAATATTTTATCTGATTTTTTTCCATTAATGGTGTTATATCAAGAAAAATTATACTCAGTTGGTAAAATACCTGGCGGATTTATAAAAAGAGAAGGTCGTCCAACAGATGCTGCAACATTAGCGGCTCGTATGATTGATAGACCAATGAGGCCAATGTTTCCAAGTGATTTTAGGAATGAAGTTCAAGTAGTAAACACAGTATTATCAGTAGATAATGATTATTCACCAGAACTTACAGCTATGTTTGGATCAAGTTTATGTACATGTATATCAAAAATACCATTTGATGGCCCAATAGCTGGTGTAAAAGTTGGTAGAATAAATGATGAATTTATTATTAATCCAACACCTGAACAATTAGAAATATCTGATATTGATTTAATTGTAGCAGGAACTAAATATGCTATAAATATGGTTGAAGCTGGTTCAAAAGAAGTATCTGAAGAAGATATGTTAGATGCATTGATGTTTGGACATGAAGCTGTTAAAGAATTATGTGAATTCCAAGAAAAAATCATCAATGAAATTGGTGAAGAAAAAATGGAATATGAGAAATTAGAAATAGAAGATAGTCTAAGAAATGATGTTTATGAACTCTCTGCTTCTAAACTAGATAAAGCAATGCGTATTAAAGAAAAATTAGAAAAATACGCTGCAATAGATGCTGTAAAAGAAGAAGTAGTAAATAAATACACAGAAGAAAATTCTGAATTAGAAAAAGAAGAATTAAACATTTTAATTACTAAAGTTAAATTAGTATTAGAGTCAATTGAATATGATATATTTAGATCAATAACAGTTAATGAAAAAACTAGATCCGATGGTAGAAGTATGACTGAAATAAGACCATTGTCAACAGATATAGATTTACTTCCAAGAACACATGGTAGTGCTTTATTCACAAGAGGTGAAACACAAGCATTAGCTGTAACAACTTTAGGAGCATTAAATGAATATCAAGCTTTAGATGGAATTAGTTTGGAAGCTGAAAAACATTTTATGTTACATTATAATTTCCCTCAATTTTCAGTTGGTGAAACTGGTAGATATGGTTCACCAGGGAGAAGAGAAATAGGACATGGTGCTTTAGGAGAAAGATGTTTGAAACAAGTAATGCCTTCAGAAGATGAATTTCCATATACAGTTAGAGTTGTATCTGAAATATTAGAATCCAATGGTTCGAGTAGTCAAGCTACAATATGTGCGGGATGTATGAGTTTAATGGCTGCAGGTGTTCCAATTAAAGCACCAGTCGCAGGAATTGCTATGGGATTAATTACATCTAAAGATGAAAAAGAATACACAATATTAACTGATATTCAAGGTATGGAAGATCATTTAGGTGATATGGATTTCAAAGTGGGTGGAACAAGAAAAGGTATTTGTTCATTACAAATGGATATTAAAATCAAAGGAATAACTAAAGAAATTTTAAGAGAAGCTTTAGCGCAAGCAAAACAAGCTCGTATGGAAATATTAGATGTAATGGAAGCACAAATAGCTGAACCACGTAAAGAAGTTTCTAAATATGCTCCTAAAACAATGATATTTACAATTGATCCAAATAAAATTAAAGATGTTATTGGTAGAGGTGGAGAAACAATTACTAAGATAATTTGCGATGCTTCTAATGTAAATACAGTTACTGATGTGAATGCTGTTAAAGTTGATTTAGCTGATGATGGTAAAGTTACTATTTATCATACTGATAAAGAAATAATTGAAAAAACAGCAGAAATGATTAAATCAATTGTTAGAGAAGTAGAAAATGATGTTGTTTACAAAGGTAAAGTAGTTAAAGTAGAAGAATTTGGATGCTTTGTAGAACTTTGGCCTGGTTGTGAAGGATTAGTTCATGTTTCTCAGTTAGCAAATGAAAGAGTAGAAAAACCAAGTGATTTAGTTAAAGTTGGAGATGAAATTTTAGTTAAATCTTTAGGATATGATAAAAAGGGAAGATTAAATCTTTCAAGAAAAGAAGCTTTAAAGGGATAAATCGACATATTTAAATATGTCTTTTTTTTATAATAAAAATGGTGATAATATGAAAATATATTTAGATATGATGTTTATGCTTAATTTTTGTTTTGATTTTATTTTATTATTAAGTGTATCAATTGTGTTAAGAAGAAATATTAGTATTAAAAGGTTACTGTTAGGTTCTATTTTGGGTGGATTAACTATATTTATTTTATTTATAAAAATAAATAATCTTGAACTTTTTATAATTAAATTTTTAATTAGTTTGTTGATGTTATTAGTGACATTTAAATATAGGAATTTAAAATATACATTAAGAAATTTAGGCTTTTTATATATTAATAGTATTGTTTTGGGTGGATTTTTATATTTTTTAAATGTTCAATTTTCATATAAACAGGAAGGTTTAGTATTTTATTATAATGGTTTATCAATAAATTTTATAATTTTAATCATAATTTCTCCATTAATAATATATATTTATATAAGACAATCCATATCTTTAAAAAATACATATTCTTTATATCATAAAGTAAATATATATTTTAATAATAAAATTTACAAAGTGAATGGATTTTTAGATACAGGAAATAAATTGAAAGATCCAACTACAAATAAGCCAGTAATAATATTAAAAGAAAACATTATTAAAAATATAAAAGATTATTACTTGATTCCATATACTACAATAAAAGATAAAGGAGTATTAAAATGTATAAAAGTAGATAAAATTGAAATTAGTGATGTAGGTATTAAAGAAAAAGTATTAATAGGTTTAATAAAAAATTTAAAAATGGAAGGAATAGATTGTATTTTAAATACAGCTATAATGGAGGAAATATGCTAAAGAAATTACTATATAAGGTATTAAGATATTTTAGAGATGAAAACAATATATTTTTTATTGGTAGTACGGATAAGTTACCAGAACCGCTTTCAAAAGAAGATGAAGTTTATTATGTAACAAAATCGATGGAAGGTGATGAATATGCTAGAAGTAAATTAATAGAACATAATTTAAGGTTAGTTGTTTTCTTATCAAAAAAATATGAAAATACAGGTGTTGATTTAGAAGATTTAGTTAGTATTGGAACAATTGGACTAATAAAAGGTGTAAATACATATAAATTAGATAAAAATATTAAATTAGCGACTTATGCTTCTCGATGTATAGATAATGAAATATTGATGTTTCTAAGAAAAAATAAAAAAAGAAAAACTGAAATTTCTTTTGAAGATAGTTTAAGTTATGATTCAGAAGGCAATGAATTACATTTAGAAGATATACTGGGAACAGAACCCGATATAGTTACAAGAGGAATTGAAAAAGAAAATGAAAAGAAAATTTTAAGTATAGAAATAAATAAATTAAATGCTAGAGATAAACAGATAATGACTTTAAGATATGGTTTAAGCAATAATGAAGAAATGACTCAAAAAGATGTAGCAAATGTTTTGGGAATAAGTCAAAGTTATATTTCTAGAATTGAAAAAAAGGTTATAAGAAAATTAAAAGGTGTTATTAAAATGTAATTGAAAAAATGATTATACATGCTATAATTTATATGTTTTGGAGGGGATAGTATAATGAAAAATTATAAAAGAGAAAGTATTACTTTATTTTTTGTTGATCTTTATGGAACAATTGATGGTAAATTTTCTGATTATGACCTTCAAGTATTTGCAAAATCATTAAAAAGGTTAAAAGAAAAAAATAAAAGTAATTATTTATTTTTTGATTTATTATCAACTGAAAGTCCAGCTATTGTCGATTATTATGAATTTGCTCTTTCAAAATATTTTAGTGATGGATTAAGAGTAATGGAAAAGTTTCCGAATGAAGAAATTACTAAAGAAACAAAAATAACATATGCTTTATGTTATATTGATCTTTTAAAAAAACAATTTGATATTGATGCTGTTTATTGTGCTGATGATTCTGTTATAGTACAGGAAATGCTTAGTAATATTTTACTATATAAAGAAGGAATAGAATTACATTCTATTATACCTAAAAATGGAAATAATAATCTTTCTTTTATTAATAATGAAATAGAGTGGTGCTTTATTGGACAAAATTCTAAGTAATTATCTAAATTATAGGTATTAATAAATAATTAACTGATATAAATATTTTATGAAAATATATGAAATGGTATAAGAAATATAAATACAGTGAATTTTAGTAATAA
>CAZXOH010000043.1:0-7743 GCA_964642345.1 uncultured Muribaculaceae bacterium
CTTTATCAAAAGAACAAATAGAAAAATTATAAACTTCATTTAATGGAGTTTTTTTAATGCTTTTATAATATTTTTAATTTGATATAATGTAACAAAAATAATATTAATTGAAATTGCAAGAATAAGCCCCCATAATCCAATCTTTAAATATGACAAAATAAACAAAGAACTTGTTCTAAGTATCATTCCATATAATGTTCCTTTCATAGCAACTTTAGCTTTTCCCATAGCTTGTAAACTACTAGTAATAGGTCCTTGAATATAATGAAATAAAAAAATAGGCGCTAAAAAACGTAAATAATTAATACCAATATCCGTATTATATATTAATTTAAGAGGAAAACTTGGAATAAACATAAAAATTAATGTAGCAGGAATTCCAATAAATAATGACAACTTAATAGCTTGTTTTATCTTTGATTTTGTATAATTGAAATTCTTATCAGCATAAGATTTACTAATAATTGGAATTAATGCTTGTGAAATAGCCATAGTAAAAAAAGATGGCAATAATATAATTGGTAAAACATAACCATTAATAATACCATATTCATTAATAATAAAATCATTATTATAACCAATATGAATCAAAACAAAAGTTAAAATAATTGGCTCTAAAAAATAACCAATATTACCTATTAATCTACTTCCAGTAGCAGGTAAACTAATACTTAAAATATTTTTAACATTATTTTTTTTAGGAACAATATTTTTTCTAAAATCCATATTTTTGGGAGCACAAATAATGAAAATAATAATTGAAGATAACTCACTTAAAATAGAAGATATAATTAAAAAGAAAATAGTATATTCTATTCCTAAAGGAATTGTAAGAGGAACAATAAAAATAATAAATAATAATCTAATAACATCTTCAACAATATTAGAAAAAATATGTGGTAACATTCTTTCTTTACCAAAAAAATACCCTCTCATAATTGAAGAAATACTAATAAAAGGTAAAACAAAACTAATTGCTATAATTCCATAATAAGTTCTACTATCATGAAGTAAACTATTTGAAATAAAATTACCAAATAAAATTAAAAAAATAAAAATAATTAAATTTATAAATAAAGAAATAGGAATAATACCTAAAACTAAAGATTTATTATTAAACCTATTTTCAGCAACCAACTTGGAAATAGCAATTGGAAAACCTAGTTGAGCAATAGAAATTAATAACATATATGTTGGCATAATCAAAGTATAAATACCAATACCAGTTGTACCAATAGTTCTAGTTAAGGCAATCTTTATAATCATTCCAAGTAGCTTTGTAATAAAACCACCAATAACTAATATAATAACTGACTTTAGAAATTTACTTTTTTTCATAAAATATCTCCTTAATACCTTTAAAAAAAATGATTTTTCTTATATAATATATATGTAATTAACAATGGAGGTAGAATATGGACATTACATTTAATTCATTAGAAGAATTATATCAAAGAATAAAACCTGCACTTTTAACAAAAAAAGAAGAAATGCGAAGAAATGGTTATGTATATATAAAAGAACAAGATATATGGAATTATTTAAAAGAAATAAAATGGGTTAATTCAAAAAATTTATCTTTGTATGATATGACAAGTGATATACTAAATACAGATGATGCTATCATTGACTCATATTTAAGAGAAAAATTGAATTTTAAAAATAGAAAAGTTTATTTTGAAGATTAGGAGTGAGTATATGAAAAAACAAGGAATATTTAAACATTTATTTTTTTGCATTCTAATAGGTGTAATATGTGTATTATCAATTCCAAGTATCCTTAATAGTTTAAAATTTGGATTAGACTTACAAGGTGGATTTGAGGTACTATATCAAGTTAGTAGTTTAGATGGTGAAGAACTAACAAGTGATATGCTTACAAATACATATAAAACATTAATTAAAAGAATTGACTCTTTAGGAGTATCAGAACCAGAAATAACAATTGAAGGTGATGATAAAATAAGAGTTCAATTAGCAGGCGTAACATCTCCAGAAGAAGCAAGAAATACATTAGGTAAAGTTGCAACATTAACATTTAGAGATTCTAGTGATAATTTACTTATGACAAGTGATGTTCTAAGCTCCGGTGGAGCAAGCGTTGGAGAATCATCTAATAAAACGCCAGCTGTTGCTTTAGGAATTGCTAAAAAAGATGAATTTTATAGAGTAACAAGTAAAATAAGCAAAACTGAAGATAAATTAATAGTTATTTGGTTAGACTTTGAAGAAGGTGTTGATAGTTATGAACAAGAAAGTCAAAAATGTGGTACAACAGGTTCAAGATGTTTATCAGCAGCTACAGTATCACAAGGATTTTCAAGTGATGTAATAATTCAAGGTAACTTTACACAAGATGAAGTAAAAACATTAGTAACATTAATTAATTCTGGTAGTTTGCCTACTAAATTAGAAGAAGTATCATCTAAAACAGTAACAGCAAGTTTTGGAGATAATTCATTATCTAAAACATTAGTAGCTGGAGTAGTTGGTATTGTATTAGTAATGACATTAATGATTGTACTTTATCATTTCTCAGGATTTATAGCTTCAATTGGTTTACTAATTTATACAGTATTAACATTAGGTATATTTTGGTTAGTAGGTGGTGTTTTAACACTACCTGGTATTGCAGCAATACTATTAGGAATAGGTATGGCTGTTGATGCTAACGTCTTAAATTTTGAAAAAATCAAAGATGAACTTAGACATGGGTCCAGCTTAAAAACATCATTTAAAAAAGGTAATTCAAGTTCTATTGTTACAATAGTAGATGCTAACTTAACAACATTGTTGGTAGCAATTATTCTATTTATATTTGGTGAAAGCAGTATCAAAGGATTTGCTACAATGTTAATTATAAGCATTTTTGTAACAATGCTAGTAATGGTTGTAATTACAAGAATAATGTTAAAAGTATTTATTAATACAAATTATTTTGATGACAAAGCAAAATTATTTGTAGGTAAATATGAAAGAAAAGAAAGAAACTTTAACTTCGTTAAAAATGGATTTAAATTTATATTAATAACATTAATATTAGTTGCAATAGGAACTATCTCACTATGTACTAATAAATTAAATCTTGGAATAGATTTTAAAGGTGGTACTTTAATTACATTTAGTGAAGAAATAAGTGATGATGAAATTAAAGAAGAACTAAAAGATTATAAAATAATTGATATTGATAAAGAAACAAATATATCAGTTAGAATCGAAGAAACATTAGAAAAATCAGAAATATTAGAACTTCAAAATGAATTTGAATCAAAATACAATGTAAGTACTGATATAAATGTAGTATCAAATGTAGTTAAAAAAGAATTAGTAAAAAATGCAATTTATTCAGTAATTATTGCTATAGTTGGAATAATTATATATGTATCATTTAGGTTTACATTTAATTTTGGAATTAGTTCAATAATAGCCTTAGTTCACGATGTATTTATGATAGTAGCTGTATTTAGTGTTTTAAAACTAGAAGTATCATCTATATTTATCGCTGCAATATTATCAATAATTGGATATTCAATAAATGACACAATAGTAATGTTTGATAGAATAAGAGAATTATTAAAAAATAAAAACATTAAAAAACAAGAAGAATTAGAAGAAA
Source organism: uncultured Muribaculaceae bacterium (assembly GCA_964642345.1). Classification (GTDB taxonomy): domain Bacteria; phylum Bacillota_I; class Bacilli_A; order RF39; family UBA660; genus CAJOJO01. Next base: position 3,617 of record CAZXOH010000043.1, read on the forward strand.
TAGTTAATACAAGTATTAAAGATGTAATTAAGAGAAGCATAGTTACAAGTGTAACAACAATGATTCCAGTTATTGCATTAATTATACTTGGTTCTAAACAAATATTAAACTTTAATATAGCACTTTTAGTTGGTTTAATAGCTGGTACATATTCATCACTATTTATTGCTTCTTATTTATGGTTTAATCTTGAAAAGAAAAATATAGGTAAACCCAAAAAGAAAAAATGGTATGAAGAAACATCTTTAGAAGAAAAGAAAATAAAAGGAATAAACTCATAATTTGAAAGACGGGAGATTATGACACACAAAAATATTAATTTAACATATGACAAATTAATTGATAAATTAAAAAGTTATATGAAAAAAGAAGAAATTAGCTTAGTTGATAAATGTTACAATTATGTTGATAAACTTCATTTTGGTGAAAAAAGACTAACAGGGGAGGATTATATTGATCATCCTCTTAATGTCGCATATATATTGAGTGAAACTAAAGCAGACTTAGAAACAATATGTGCAGGAATGCTGCATGATGTAATAGATGAATGTGGGATAACAAAAGAAGAATTAGCGAATAATTTTACATATGAAATAGCTGAATTAGTTGATGGTGTAACAAAGATAAATAATTTGAATTTTGAATTAGATAGTCAAGCAGCAATTGCAAATCAAAGAAAAATCTTTGTTGGATTATGTGAGGATGTAAGAGTTATTACCATAAAATTAGCAGATAGACTACATAATATGCGAACACTATGGGTTTTACCTGAAAAAAAACAAAAAGAAAAGGCAAAAGAAACATTAGAAATATTAACACCAATTGCCCATAGATTAGGTATGAACTCATTCAAAAGCGAATTAGAAGATTTGAGTTTAAGATATTTAAAACCAAATGTTTATTTTGATATTGTTGATAAATTAAATCAAACAAAAGCTGAAAGAGATGCTTCTGTTAATGAAATGAAACAATGTGTTAGCGAATTATTAAATAACAATAATATTAAGCATGAAATAAAAGGAAGAGCAAAAAGTATATATAGTATATATAAAAAATTAGATAAAGGTAAAAAATTTAGTGATATTTATGATCTACTTGCTTTAAGAGTATTTGTAAATACTGAACAAGAATGTTATAAAGCATTAGGAATTATTCATTCAAAATATAAACCATTACCAAGAAGATTTAAGGATTATATTGCAATGCCTAAAACAAATATGTATCAATCTTTACATACAACAGTAATTGGAGTTGATGGCTATTTATTTGAAATTCAAATAAGAACTTATGAAATGGATGAAATAGCTGAAAGGGGTATTGCATCACATTGGTCTTATAAAGAACAAGGAAGTAATAAAGTAGCAGCTCAAAATGAAATGGAACAAAAATTACAATTTTTTAGATCAATAATGGAATTAAATAATGAATCAACAACCGATGAAGAATTTGTAAAATCAATTAAAGACGAATTATTTGATAGTGTAATTTATGTATTTACACCAAAAGGTGATGTAATTGAATTACCTAGTGGCGCTACACCTATAGATTTTGCATATAAAGTTCATAGTGGAATAGGAGATAAAATGGTAGGAGCTATTGTAAATAATAGTATTGTTCCACTTGATTATGAATTAAAAAACAATGATGTTATAAAAATAAATACTAATAAAAATTCAGTTGGTCCTAGTCGTGAATGGATTGAAATTGCTAAAACAGCTCAAGCTAAAAATAAAATCAGAAATTTCTTTAGAAAATTAGATAAAGATGAATATCTAAAAAAAGGAGAAGAAATATTAAATAAAGAGTTAAGAAAGAAAAAAATTTCTTATACAGATTTTAATACTGAAGAAAACATAAATAAAGTTCTTTCAGAATTAAAATTAGGAAGTATTGAAGAATTATATATTAATATTGGAAATAATAAATTGTCTCCATTAGTAGTTACAAATATAATAATGAATACTAATGAAACAAAAGAAAATATAATTTTGAAAAAAGTAATCAAAGATGAAACAATTGAATTAAAAAATGATGTTATTGTAGCAGGTATAGATAATATTAAAATTTCTTTAGCATCTTGCTGTAAACCAGTTCCTGGAGATAGAATTGTAGGTTATATTACTAAAGGTTATGGAGTTTCGGTGCATCGTATGGTATGTCCAAATGTTAGTGAATTAGAAGAAAGAATAATAGATGTTAAATGGAATAAACTAAATAAAAAATATTCAACTATGGTATTAATTAGAGCTGAAAAAAAAGAAAATATTTTAGTTGAAATTGTTTCAAAAGCTTCTAATAATAATATAAATATTCAATCAATTAATACTTATAATAATGAAAATGATGTTGTATTTGATTTATTAGTTCTTGTTGAAAATAAAGAAAAATTGTCAAAATTTCTTAATGATGTAAGAATGATTTCAAATGTTATTGAAGTAGAAAGAAATATAAAATGAGAATTTTAGTTCAAAGAAGTTTAAATTCTAGTGTATCAGTTAATAATAATATTGTAGGTAAAATAAAAAAGGGATTAGTAATATTTGTAGGATTTACAGATGGTGATACTATAAATGAAATTGATTATTTAATTAATAAATTGTTAAATTTAAGAATATTTGATGATGAATCAGGTATAATGAATAAATCAATATTAGATGTGTCAGGTGAAATTTTAAGTATTTCTCAATTTACTTTATATGCAGATACTAAAAAAGGAAATAGACCAAGTTATATACATGCAATGAAAAATATAGAAGCAAATAAATTATATGATTTATTTAATCAAAAATTAAAAGAAAAAATAAAAGTAGAAACTGGTATCTTTGGTGCTGATATGAATGTTAATATTATAAATGATGGTCCAGTGACTATATTATTGGAAAGCAGGGATTAGATGTTAAAAGATAAGTTAGATTATAAATTATTAAATTGTGCGATTATAATGTTTATTATATATTTATTATATAAAACAGGTAATTTATGGTTAGGAATTATAGGAAAAACATGGAATTTATTTTTTCCTTTCTTACTAGCATTTGTGATTGCTTATGCTTTGTATCCAATTGTAAGTTATTTAAAAACAAAAGGAATTCCAAAATTATTGTCAATAATTTTTATTGTAATAGTTTTATTTACTATTTTAATTGTTTCTGGTGTAATTGTAGTTCCTTTACTTTTTAATCAACTAAGCAATTTATTTAGTTCTATTATGTATTTCATTAATGAATTGTCATTTGATAGTGCTATAAATATTAGTGGATTTGAACAAACATTGTCTAATAGTTTTAATTCTATAATTGAGGAATTAGGTAAATTTGTTTCAAATGGAACTGTTAAAATAATAGGTGGCTCTTTAAGTTATTTATCAACTTTACTTATTTCTTTTGCAGCAGCTATGTATTTTTTAGCTGATATGGAAAATATTAGAAAGAGATTCAAAAGATTTTTGAATAGACATAATAAAAAATTATGTAGATTTGTTATTTTGTTAGATAAAGAAATGAGATCTTATTTAACTGGTTTTGTTAAAATAATGATTATTTCATTATTTGAATATAGTATTGCTTATACAATAATTGGTCATCCAAATGCAATATTATTAGGTTGTTTAGCAATTGTTGCTCAATTAATTCCATATTTTGGCGGAATTTGTAATAATATAGTTGCAGCTGTTACTGCCTTTGTTATTAGTCCTGCACTTTTTATTAAAACTATAATTGTATTTATTATTTTATCTAGTATTGATGGATACGTAATAAATCCAATTGTATATGGAAAGACAAATAAAGTTCATCCTTTAATTGTAATAATGAGTGTATTTATAGGTGGAGCTTTATTTGGTGTATTAGGAATTGTTGCATCATTACCAACAGCTATAATATTGATTGCTACATATAAATTTTTTGAAGATGATTTAAAAGAAAAAATTGAAGACTTTAGAGAAGATCGAATTAAAAATTAAAAGGTTTCAACATTTGAAATCTTTTTTTATATATTAGAAAAGTTCTTTTTAAAAAATAAAATGAAAATATGTATGTGTTTGGAAAGAGGACAACATAAAAATTCGGCAATTAAAAATTATCAAAAATTATCAAGATATTGAGTATTTGCTTCTTTTGCATTATAAT
>CAZXOH010000044.1:0-7740 GCA_964642345.1 uncultured Muribaculaceae bacterium
AATAAAATTATTTAAAGAAAATCCCAAAATTTTAGAAAAATATCAAGAATTATTTAAATATATTTTGATAGATGAATATCAAGATACTAATAAAGCTCAATATATTTTAGTTAAAATGATATCAGCAAAATATCAAAATATTTGTGTTGTTGGTGATGATTCTCAATCAATATATTCATTTAGAGGCGCTAATTATAGAAATATTCTTAATTTTGAAAAAGATTACAAAAAAACTAAAACTATACTTTTAGAACAAAACTATAGATCAACAAAAGAAATATTAAATGCAGCAAATAATGTTATAAAAAATAATAAAAATGGTAAACAAAAAAATTTATGGACTGAAAATAATAGTGGTGAAAAAATAATTTATCATACTTCACAAGATGAAAAAGATGAAGCTTATTATGTAGTTAAAGAAATTAAAAAGTTAATTAATAATGGTGAAAAATTAGAAAATATTGCTGTTTTATATCGAACAAATGCCGAATCACGTAATATTGAAGAAGCATTAAGGAGAGAAAATATTCCGTATAAAGTAATAGGAAGTTTTTATTTTTATAGCAGAAAAGAAATTAAAGATTTAATTGCATATTTAAAATTAATTTACAATACAAATGATGATGTTAGTTTAACAAGAATTATAAATGTTCCAAAAAGAGGTATTGGTTTAAAAACACTAGATAATCTTAGTAATAGAGCATATATAGAAAATAAAAGTATTTATGATGCAATTGAATCTGGAAAAGAATTAGAATTTAAAAAAATAATAGAAAAAATTAAAGAAAAACAAGATAATATTTCTTTAACAGAATTAATAGATTTAATTTTAGAAAAAACAGGAATGTTGAAAGAATTAGAAAATGAAAAATCAATTGAAGCTGACATTAGAATAGAAAATTTAGAAGAATTTAAATCAATTACGAAAAATTTTGAAGAAAAAAATGGAATTATATCATTAAGTGATTTTTTGAATGAAATAAGTTTAGTATCTGATGTTGAAGAATATAAAAATAATTCTGAAGTTGTAACTCTTATGACAATTCATTCTGCTAAAGGTTTAGAGTTTAATAATGTTTTTTTAATTGGCTTAGAAGAAGGTTTATTTCCACATCGAAATTCACTAATGAATGTAGATGAAATAGAAGAAGAAAGAAGACTTTGTTATGTTGCTTTAACAAGAGCAAAACAAAAATTATTTTTAATTAATGCTTTAAAAAGAACTATTTTTGGAGAAACAGGTATGAATATTCAAAGTAGATTCATAAATGAAATAGGACTTGATAATTTAGAAAAAGATGATAAAATAAAATTAGAAAAACATTTTAATAAAGAAGAAATGATTGATTCTTCTATTGAATACAATATTGGAGATAAAGTACATCATGATGAATTAGGTAATGGATTAATCGTTTCAATTGATAAATCAGTAATTACTATTGCTTTTGAATATCCAATTGGAATAAGAAAATTTATTAAAGGACATAAATCAATAAGAAAGGTGTGAAAATATGAAAGAATTTTTTGATAATATATTTGGTAATATTCATGATTTTATTATGACAAATGGAGAAAATCCAATATTTTGGTTAATTTTGTTTTTTGCTGGTATAGCAATATTTTGGTTAACTTATAATGCTTTACATAGAAATGGACAATAGAATTTGGTCCTTTTTTTTAAATTTATAATATTGACTATATAGCCAGTAGTATTATATAATTAAAATAGAAATGAGGTTATTTTATGAAAGAAAAAAGTAAAAAAATTTTAATTATATTAGGTATTATAATATGTTTAACAATAATAGGAATATGTATATATCTTGTATATAATTTTTCTATAAATGATAAAAATCAATTAAATAATGATGTGGAAGAACAAGTTAAAAAAATAAATAATGATATAAAAGAAAAAGAATTAGAAGTAACAGATGAAGATAATAAGCAAAATGAAGAAATAGATAAAGAAGAGGTAAGTGTTGATACATTTAAGGTAAATAAAAGTCAAAAAATAATAGACATATTAAAAGCAAATGATGTTATTAACTATGATGATCAAAATAATATTATATGGAAAAAATCTAATATTGTTTTAGATTATAGTAAAATAGGAAATCATACGGTTAAAATTAATTTGATGATAAATGAAGAAGATTTTTCTAAAAAATGTAAACTTGATATTAATGTTGATGATAAAAATTATACAATTTCAGATGGAGTAGATTGTTATATAATGAATCGTTTATTAGAGTATTTGGAAGTGACTTCAAATAAAATAGGTATATTGTTGATAAATACAATTCCGTATGATTATGAATATAGTATTCCACCATTTATATTAATTTATAATGACAAGAAATCTGATTTTGAAAAAATAACTAATATTACAACCACATATAAAAAAGAATGGTCTGCTCCTATTGATAGAAATGATAAAAAAATTTATTTTGATGATAACTATATTTATTATTATAAATATGATAGTGAAAAAGAAGAAAATAATTTTTGTGATGGCAAGACAGATGTTACATTTATGAAATATGATGGTGTAAATACTGAAATACTTGAAAAGTATAATGATGTGTATATTCATCAAGTAAAATGTTGATAGCATAAATATGCGACTGAATATAATAATAAAATAACTTAAATTAATAACTATGAAAATTGAGTCAGATAAAGTAATTTAAAAATTAAAATTGCTAAGTTAAGAAGAAGGGAATTTAGATATTTTATGAAAGAAAAAAGTAAAAAAATTTTAATTATATTAGGTATAATATTAAGTTTAATTTTAATAGGAATTTGTATATTCTTTATATATGATAGTGTAAATCAAACTAGTAATAATCAAAGTAACAACGAAGATAATAAACAAAACGAAGAAATAGATAAAGAAGAAGTAAAAGATAATAAGCAAAATGAAGAAGTAAATGTTGATGATATAGCGGCGACATTAGTAAGTAAATTTAATTATGGTAAATATAGATTTTCAGTACAGTTATTTGCAAATAATTCAAATAATTTTTACGATTATAGTAGTTTACCAACTAGATATAAAAATGGAGTAGCTTTATTAAATACAACTGGTGAAAATTATAATCAAGCTGATTGTGAGTATCGTTGGAAAAAAGATGATGTTGAAAGTAAATACCGAGAATTATTTGGAAATGATAAAGAAATAGAATCAAATGATGATGGTACTATAGATGTATATAAATCAGTTTCAATTGATGCGCAATTAAATCTATATGGAAATTATTATTGTAGTAAATCTGATCCATTTGTTTGGACAACAGGTGGCGGAGAATTAATACAAGAAGATTTCTTCAAAATATTAAAGTCAACATTAAATAATGATACTTTAGAGATTACTTTTAAGTATGCAACTATAGAAGGTGTTATAAATAAAGAGTTAAGCAAATATGAGATTAATTTATATAGCAAAATAAATCTAACTAATAATGATGAAAGTGAAACATTAATAGAAGAAATATGCTGCTCAAAAGAAGAATATAATTTTTGTGAATTTTTTGGTAGTGAATATACAGATGAAATGAAAAAAGAAGATACAGAAAAAATAATATCAAAATATTCAGATAAATTAGATACATATAAATATACATTTAAATATGATAAAGAACATAAAAATTATTATTTTTATTCAATAGAAAAACTATGAAAATAGTTTTTTTTCTTTATAACAATTAATAAATTTGATATAATAATAAAGGTGATATATATGGATAGAATGAAACAACTAGTTAAAATATTAAATGAAGCAAGTCATGATTATTATGTATTAGATAATCCTAAAATAACTGATCAAGAATATGACGATTATTATAGAGAATTAGAAGAACTAGAAAAAAAATATCCTGATAAAATATTAGAAGATTCACCTACAAAAAGAATAGGTGGTAAAGTAATTGATGAATTTAAAAAAATAAATCATAAAATACCAATGATGTCATTAGGTGATATTTTCAATGAAGAAGAAGTAAGAGAATTTGATAATAAAATAAAGAAAGAAATAAAAAATCCAAAATATGTATGCGAATTAAAAATAGATGGATTATCTGTTTCTTTAATATATGAAAATGGTAAATTAATACAAGGTGCAACAAGAGGAAATGGAATAATAGGAGAAGATATAACTCATAATGTTGAAACAATAAAAAACATTCCACTAACAATTGATATGAAAGAATATATCGAAGTTCGTGGTGAAATATATATGCCAAAAAAATCATTTGAAAAATTAAATGAAGAAAGAAAAAAAGAAAGTAATTCATTATTTGCTAACCCACGTAATGCTGCAGCAGGATCAGTTAGACAATTAGATTCAAGTATTGCAGCTAAAAGAAATTTATCAACATTTATTTATCATTTACCTGATGCTGATAAATATAAAATTAGGACTCATTATGATTCTTTAAAATATATGGAAAAACTAGGTTTTACAGTAAATCCTAACATTATTTTAGCAAGTAACATTGAAGAAGTAATTAATTATATAAAAGAATGGACCTTTAAAAGAGAACAATTGCCATATGAAATAGATGGAATAGTAATAAAAGTAAATGATTTTCAAGAACAAAAACAATTAGGTTATACATCTAGGACACCTAAATGGGCAATTGCTTATAAATTTCCAGCTGAAGAAGTATTAACAAAAATAACAGATGTTGAATTCTGTGTAGGAAGAACAGGTAAAATTACACCTAGAGCAGATTTGAATCCTGTTCATTTAGCAGGCTCAATCGTAAAAAGTGTAACCTTGCATAATGAAGATTATATTAATGAAAAAGACATAATGATAGGAGATACTATTTCAATCCATAAAGCAGGAGATATAATACCTGAAGTAGTAGAAGTAAAAAAAGAAAGAAGAAATGGAAAAGAAAAGAAAATTAAAATACCAAATGTTTGCCCTATATGTGGTGGAGAAGTTATAAGGAAAGAACAAGAATCTGCATACTATTGTTTAAATCCTAAATGTGATGCAAGAAACATTGAAAAATTAATTCATTTTTCTAGTAGAAATACAATGAATATTGAAGGCTTTGGTGAAAACATAGTCGAAGATTTTTATAATATGGGATATTTAAAAAACATAATTGACTTTTATAAACTAAAACAATATAAAAAAGAATTGCAAGAATTAGAAGGATTTGGAGAAAAAAGCATAAATAATTTACTACAAGAAATAGAAAATAGTAAAAAAAATTCATTAGAAAAACTATTATTTGCTTTAGGAATAAGACATGTTGGAAAAAACACTGCTAAAATTTTAGCAAAATATTATAAAAATATGGACAATTTATTGCAAGCTAACATAGAAGAATTATCTAACATAAAAGACATAGGAAATATAATTGCACAAAGTGTATATGAATATATAAATAATCCATATAATATTGAATTAATAAACGAATTAAAAAAAGTAAATATGAATATGAACTATTTGGAAGAAAAAATTGAAGAAAATATTGACTTTAAAGATAAAACTTTTGTTTTAACAGGAACATTAGAAAAATTTACTCGCGATGAAGCATCCAAACAAATAGAACTATTAGGTGGTAAAGTAACAAATACAGTTACAAAAAAAACAAATATTGTTATAGTTGGTTCAAACCCAGGAAGTAAATATGATAAAGCTAAAGAATTAAATATTCCAATATGGAGTGAAGATGATTATTTGACACACATTTAATGTGTGTTTTATTGACTATAAAGCCAAATTATTATAAAATGTTAATAGTATAATAGGAGGGCAATTATGAATAATAAAGGCTTTGCAGTATCAGGAATTATTTATGGTTTATTAGTTTTATTTATTATTATGTTAATTGCTTTACTAGCAATGTTTAATACAAGAAAAAGTGTATTAGATCAACTAAAAAATAAAGTTTTAAACGAAGTAGGATCAAATACTGAAGTAAAAGAATTTGAATGTACTAAAGGTGTATGTGAATATAAAATATTACTTAAAGGGTATTATAATATCACACTTAGAAGTTCAAATTCATCTACATTAAAAACACAAATATACCTTAATGCTGGAGAAAAAATATATTTAAAAATTAATGAAGATAGTGCAGAAATGTATGGTAACAAAGAATTAACAAATTTATTATTAAAAGTTGACAATTCTACATATATCAAAGTTGACACTTTTAATAATAAATATTTTCTTGATACTGAATATGAAGAAAAATCAGCAACAACAACATCTAAAGTTAGTGTAAAATATGTAGAAACAACTAGAAAAAATAAAACAATGAATCAAGTTAGATATATAAAAGATTGTTTATCTGGTAATGATATAGATGATACAAATGAATGGGCTGAAATAAGAGCAATAGTTAAAGGTGAAGATGTCGCACTTAATAAAAATGTAAAGATATATGATAAAGACAATAATGAAATAGAAACTAATAATTATATAGTTGATGGTAATTTAAATACAAAGTCAACAACAGGAACATGTGTTGTAATTGACTTAGGTAGAACTTATAATATTGATTATTTATATTCATATCATAGTATAGATTCAACTAAAAGATATTACGATTATAATTTGTCAGTTTCTGCAGCAAACATTGAATATAAACCTATATATAACTATGAAGATAATAATGTAGTTGTTTCAGCATTTGAAGATCCAAGAGTTAAATTAGTAGGTAATGTTTACGCATCAATCAAGGAAACAGAAAAAGCTAAATGGCTTAGACTTTATCACTATAATAATAAAAATGGAACAATATATTGGGATGCTAAAGCACAAATATTAATGTCAGGTGGTTATGATACAATTCATAAAAAAAGTATCTTATATTATTTAAAAGATTTTATAGTTGATGGTAAATATGAATTATTATTAGAATATCCTGAGAGTCATACATATGAAGTAATTAGGTGGAAACAAACAAGCGATTTTACTAGTTCAAATACTATAACAGGATTTGAATTAATAAAAAATGATTTTAATACAATTAATTTTAAAGGATTACAATTAAGTGGAACATCAAATTCTTTAATTACAACATCAGATAAAAAACATTATGAAATTGGTTCATTAAATGGAACTGCTGGAATTTATGGTCATAATGATACATTAATAACCGATTCTGTTGATTTATGGATAAAAATTGGAGATAGTGATAAAACAACAAAAAGAAAAACAATAACTGCTGATCAAGTATTGTTTGATCCAGATAATAAAAAATGGAAAGTTGAAACTGTCCATGAAGCATTAGAATCTTTAAGAAAACTGTAAGAGGTGTAAAATGAAAAAAGGCTTTACGTTAATAGAATTATTGGCAGTAATAGTTGTACTAGCCATAATATCTATGATAACAATCGGAGTAGTAAAAAATAATATTGAAACATCTAGGAGAAAAACATTTGAAATAAATGCAAGCAATTTATTAGATGCATCAAAAGAATATGTAAGTAAAAATATGGAAAACAATGATTTTCCGGCTGATGGAATAGAAGCTAAAGACTTAGGATTAAAAAATAATCCATTTATATCAGGAATAATTAAAAGAAATGAAAAAGGACAAATAGAATTAGAAAATGTAACAGATGGAACATATTGTGCGAATGGTGTAAAAAGTAATATAGTAGTAACAAAAGGGAATTGTGAATCTTTAGATGAAACACCACCAACATTAAAAATCAAAGAATTAAAAACAACAAGATCAGAAATAAATTTAATGATAAAAACACAAGATA
>CAZXOH010000045.1:0-7488 GCA_964642345.1 uncultured Muribaculaceae bacterium
AATAGAAAAATTATAAACTTCATTTAATGGAGTTTTTTTGTATATTTTAATTTGCTTATCAGAAAAAACAAATAAAAATAAATAAAAAGATTGTCAAATCTTTTTTTTAATGATAATATATTATTATAGAGAATAGAGGAGGATACTATGGAATATGTTGAAAATAATTATGTATGGATGATAGTTATTGGTGTAGTTATACTTATGACTATAATCGGTTATTTTGCTGATAAAGCTGAAAAGAAAGGAACAGTTGTTAAAGAATCAAAACCAAAAGAAATAAAAGAAAAAAAATCAAAAAAGAAGAAAGAAAAGAAAAACCAAATAATGGAATCTGTACCTGAAGTAGAAGAAACAAAAACAAATGATGAATTACCACCTGAATGGGATGAAAACAATAAACCTGTTGAAGAAGAAAAAGAAGTAATGAATATTGAAGGAACAGCTAATATTGATGATTGGAGTGTATTACCTGTTGTACCTGAAGTAGATGAATCAAATACTAACATAACAGAAAATAATGAATCATTAGATGAAAATAATTTTGATTTTGGTAATGATACAAATTTAGAAGAAAATGAAACTTTACCAACTGAAAATGAAGAAATTTCAGAAGATAACAAAGAAACAGTAGATGAGACAAATGAAGCTTCCGAAGAAAATATAGAAACAACTGATGAAACAATTGAATCTAAAAATGAAGAATCAACTGAAGAATCAGATGAAAATAATGAAGAAATAACAAATGAAGAAAATACAACTGATTATAACTTATTAGAAAACGATACCGAATTAGACAATAATTCAGAAGAAACAGAAACAACTGAAGAATCAATTCCAGAAGAAAATAATGAATTAAATAATTTAGAAATAACTTTACCAAACATTGAAACATTAACTGAAGAAAATAAAGACAATGATGATGAAGATGTATGGAAATTTTAAAAAGTAGGGTGTTCTACTTTTTTATTTTTCTAATTTGTGATATAATTTTGTAAAGATAAAGGAGGTATTTATGACATTTGAAAGTATAGCTAGTTTATTAGTAAAATTATTAGATGTTTTACTTGTTTGGCTAGTTCTTTATTATATTTTGAAAAATTTAAGAAAAAACGTAAAAATGGTTTTATTATTTAAAGGAGTATTAATAATTGTTATATTAAAAATAATAAGTGATGTATTAGACTTAGTAACAGTTGGTTATTTATTAGACTACGTAATTACTTGGGGACCTTTAGCACTTATTGTAATATTCCAACCTGAAATAAGAAATGTTCTAGAATATTTAGGTAGAAGTCAACTTTTAGGAAGACATAAAATGCTTACAGTAGACGAAAGAGAAAAAGTTGTTTATGAAATTGTAAACGCAATGGAAACATTAAAAAAAGAAAGAATTGGTGCATTAATAGTTATAGAAAGAGATAATAGTTTAACAGAATATATCCAAAAATCAAAAAAAATATATGCAGATATATCAAGTGACTTATTAATATCAATATTTTTTCCAAACAATCCATTACATGATGGTGGAGTAATAATTCAAGGAGATAAAATTACTAGTGCTGGAGCAGTATTTCCTACAAGTGACAATTTAAAAATAAGTAAGAGATTAGGAACTAGACATAGAGCTGCTTTAGGAATTTCAGAAACTGGAGACTCAATATCTTTAGTAGTATCTGAAGAAACTGGAAGATTATCAATAGCAATGAATGGTGAATTACACTATAATCTTACTTTAGATGAAGTAAAAATGACATTATTAGAAGAATTAAGACCAAAACAATCATTATTAATGGACTACGATGAAGAAGGTGAAGAAAATGAAAATAATAATTAATTTTTTTAAAAATATAATTTCCTTCATAGATAAAAAAATTGTAGTTCCTATAACAAAATTAGTATTAAAAATAACTTCAAATTTTGATAATTCTGGTAAAAAAGTTGAAAAATGGTTAACAAAAACAAATACATTATTATTTATTTCATTATTTTTAGCAATCGTTATATTTGTAATGATTGACCAAAAGATACTTGTATATACAGATAACAATGCTATTGTTTTGAAAAATCAACCTGTTAAAGTAAATTATAACTCTGAAAAATACGTAGTAGAAGGACTACCAGAAACAGTTGATATAACTTTAATTGGATCAAAAACTGATCTATATATTGCTAAACAATCATCATCACATGATATAAATATTGATTTGGCGGGATTAAAGGCAGGTACACATAAAGTTAATATTTCATATAATCAAAACACAGGATCAATTGAATATATGGTTAATCCAAGTGTTGCAACAGTAATAATTTATGAAAAAGTATCTGAAACAAGAACAATGACAGTTGACCTTATAAATAAAGATAAAATAGACTCAAAATTATCAATTGAAAACATTAAATATGATACTGATAAAGTAGTAATTAAAGGAGCTGAACATCAACTAAAAGAAGTTGTTAGTATCAAAGCATTAGTTGATTTAGGAAATTTACCTGCTGACACAGTTGGTACATATACATTAAAAGATGTTCCATTAAAAGCATATAATTCCGATGGAGAAGTAGTAAATGTTGAAATAGTACCTGAAACAATTGATGTTACTTTAGACGTTACATCACCAAGCAAAGAAGTACCATTAAAAGTAATTCCAACAGGTGAGGTGGCTTCAGGATTTGCTATTAGTACAATGACATTAAACGAAACAAAAGTAACTATCTATGGAGATGCTGAAAGTCTAGGAGAAATAAATTACATTCCTGTATCAATAGATGTTGCTAATTTAAAAACAAATAAAACTTATAAAGTTGAATTACAAAAACCAGTAGGTATCAAAGCATTATCAGTTAACAATGTAACAGTTGCTGTAACATTAGGAGAAGTATCCAATAAAAAAATTGATGATGTCGGAATAGAATATCGTAATTTAACAGAAGGATATACTGTTCAAGGAATAGATAAAACTCGTGTAACTGTAACACTTAAAGGCGTTGATTCAGTAATTGAAAATATTACCTCTGACGATATTATGGCTTATATAGACTTGGAAGGACTTACTGAAGGAGAACATGAAGTAGAAGTAAAAGTCGAAGGTACAGATAATAAAGTTCAATATGTATCGATGACTAAAAAAATTAAAATTAAAATTTATAAATCAGATAAATAAAGACACTTTAGTAGTGTCTTTTATTCTTCAATATGATTAAATAATAATCCAATATTAATTATTCCACATATACCTACAATTATGTAGACTATGGTAGCAATGACTTTCATATTCATTAATTCAATAAATAAATAATTAACTAAATTAAAATCAAATAAGCCTACTAATAACCAATTTATTGCTCCAATAATTGTAAAAAATAATGCAATTTTTTGTAATTTTTCCATAAAATCATCCTTTCATTGTATTATATTGAACAAAAAAATTAAAAATATTCATAATGTATAATTTTATAAATATAATTAAATGAAAACATATATGAGGTGAAAGAATGAAAAAAATAAGTTTTGGCTTAATTACAATATTATTATTAATATGTACTGGATGTTTTAATAATAATAAAGATGTCTTAAAGACATTTAAAAATACTGTTGAAAAATTAAATAGTTACAAAATAACGGGGACACTTGAAATAATAAATAATGAAAATACATATAAATATGATGTTGAAGTATCTTATAAAAAAAATGATATGTTTAAAGTTGACTTAAAAAATAAAACAAATGAACATCAACAAATAATATTAAAAAATAAAGAAGGAGTATATGTATTAACTCCATCACTAAATAAAAGCTTCAAATTTCAAAGTGATTGGCCTTACAACAATTCACAAAGCTATTTATTACAAAATATTTTAAATGATATTGAAAATGATGAAGATAAAACTATTGAAACAAAAGATGATATGACTATTATTACTACCATTGTAAATTATTCAAACAACAAAAAATTAACAAAACAAAAAATATATTTTGATGACAATGCTAATATCAAAAAAGTTGAGGTATTAAATAAAGATGATATAGTTAAAATAAGAATGACATTTAATAAAATTGATATAAATTCTAAAATTAAAGATGATTATTTTGATTTAGATAAAAATATGAATACAACAAAAACAACTATAGCAGAAACTACATTAGAAACAGCACTATATCCTATGTATATACCAGACAATACATATTTACAAGATGAACAAAAAGTTTCCAAAGAAAATGGCGAAAGAATAATATTGACATTTGCTGGAGACAATCCATTTATGCTAATTGAAGAAACAGTTAATTTAAACGAAAATAATACTATACCTGTTTATGGCGAAATAGAATTACTTAATGACACAATAGGGTATGTTTCGACTGGATTAGCATCTTGGATAAGCAATGGAGTTGAATACTATGCTGTAAGTGAAACAATGAGTAACTCTGAATTATTAGAAGTTGTTAATTCAATTAGTACCTTACCAGTTGGCAAATAAAAAAAATGATGTTATAATTTTATTGGTGATTTAAATGGAACAAACATATAGTGCAAAACAAATTATAATAATTATGGTAGTTATTTTGTCAGTAATACTTATATTTTATGGAATAACTGTATTAGTCAGTAATAAAAAGGATGATTCCGAAAGTGATATTTCAGATACCGTAATTCAATATGAAGAAATTTTAGTTGGAGAAATATTTAAACAAAATGGTTCAGAATATTATATTTTAGCTTATGATGATACAAGCGATGGCCAAAATTATAAATCAGAGATTAATACTTATATGACCAAAGAAAATTCTATTAAAACATATTTTATTGATTTAACAAATGCATTTAATAAAAAATATGTTGCTGACGAAAGTAACTTTGAAAATGAATTTCCAATATTTAATGAAACAACACTATTAAAAATAGTGGATGGTAGTATAGTTGAAATATATGAAGAAGATTCTCTTAGTGATAAAATAACAGAATTAAATGAAGAATAAAAGAATTATTCTTTTTTCTTTATTTTTTTTAAAGTTATTAAAATTCTTTGTTACTATGGAATAAATTTGTAATATATGATATATTAGTATAGGTGATGATATGAAAAAAGCAAAGAAAAAAACAACCTCCAAAAAATTTAATAGCATTAAAAAATTTAGTACAATTGAAGTTATTTTTCTGGTAGTAGTTACTTGTCTTGTCAGTTTATATTTTGGAACTAAAATTACATATAAAGAAACAAATAATGATGAATTTATATCAGAAATTGAAAAAGTTTATGAAGAAATTACAACAAATTACTACACTGATGTAAATAAAGATGATTTATTAAGTGGCGCAATTAATGGTATGACTAGTGCCTTAGATAAATATTCTACATTGATTGATAGTAGTGATGAAAACTTTTATTTAACATTAGAAGGTAGTTATAGTGGAATTGGAATAGAAATATCATCAGATAGTGACAATAATATTTTGATAGTTGGAGTTTTATCAAATTCTCCAGCTGAAAAAGCTGGATTAAAAGCAGGAGATATTCTTAAAAAAATAGATGATATAGATTTATCTGATAAAACTTATAAATATGTTTCTGAATATATACGTAAAAATTCTAATAAAAACGAATACAAAATTGAAATATCAAGAAATGGAGAAATCTTAAACTATAGTTTAAAAAAGGATACAGTAACAATTAAATCAGTTTCTTCAAAAATAATTGAAAAAGAAAATAAAAAAATTGGTTACATATATATATCTATATTCTCTAATACAACAACTTCACAATTTAAAAATGAATTGGATAATTTAAAAAATAGTGGAATTACATCTTTAATCATTGATGTTAGAGAAAATAGTGGCGGACATTTAACAACAGCTGTTGGTATTTTATCAGAACTATTATCATCCGAAAATGTTATTTATCAAATTGAAAAAAATAATAAAAAAAGTAAATTTTATTCATTGGGTAAAACAAATTTTGAATATCCGATAGCTATTATTCAAAATGCAAATTCTGCTTCTGCTTCTGAACTATTGGCAATTTCTTTAAAAGAAAATTTAAATGCTATAATAGTAGGAGAAACTAGTTATGGGAAAGGAACAGTACAAGAACTCAATTATTTAAGTAATGGAGATTCATATAAATATACAACTAAGAAATGGCTATCTCCAAAAGGTAATTGGATTGAAGACAAAGGAATAACGCCTGATTATGAAGTAGAACTTAGTGAAGAATTTATTAATAATCCAACAGATGAGAATGATAATCAGTTACAAACAGCAATTGATGAATTATTAAAAAAAATGTAAACTAATTAGAAAATTAATTATATTGAATTATAAAGGTATTAATCATAAAAATGAAATTATTAATACCTTTTTTGATGGAAAAATAAAATAGGAAAGTAAAAGGATGAATAAATATTTAGATAAATTATTAATATGTAAACTACTAAAATATAATTTGTGCTTTATAGAAATGTGAATAATAAGTAAAAATAATTGTAATTCATTGCATATGTTGCAAAGACTTTATTTTTTTTATAAAAAAGTTTATAATGTACAAGAGGCGGTGACATATGAAACAAATGTGTGTAGGTGATAAACTGAAAATTCAATGTTATAAACATAATGGAAAAGTCCATAGATATTGGGATGAAGCAACAATTATAGATATGAACAAAGAATATATTGTATGCGCAAACAATAAAATATTAGTGATAGAATCAGATGGTAGTACAAGAAAAACTAAAGAACCTGCGGTTATGTATTTTTTTAGGAATAAATGGTTTAACGTAATAGCACAATTAAAAAAAGATGGAATATCATATTATTGTAATATCGCAACACCATATATAATAGAAGATAATACAATTAAATATATAGACTATGATTTAGATTTAAGAATATATGCATCTGGTGAATACAAAATATTGGATAGACAAGAATATAAATATCACAAAAAATTGATGAATTATTCTGATGAATTAGATATAGCAATAAAAAATGGATTAGATGAATTAATAAAATTATATAAAAGTAATAATAAAATATTTAATACTGAATATAATTTAGAGTATTATAATTTATATATAACACTTGATGAATAGCAATGTAAATTATTATTGTAATAAATAATATACATATAAAATGTCGAATTTTAAAAAAAATCAAAAAAATGAAAAAAAACTATTGACTAAGGTGTTTGTATTTGATATATTAATAATGCTTTTCGGGAGAGAAACCTAAAAAAAATAATTTTTTTAAGAAAAATAAAAAAAATTAAAAAAATGTTAATTTAGGTATTGACTTAGTGAAAAGTAAATGATATATTAATAGTGCTTTCAACGAGAAAGCAGAAATGATCTTTGAAAACTGAGCAAAAATGTCAATTCATAAGTTAGGAAAAAATAATTCAAAAACTTAAAAGTATGACAATGCTTTTTTATTGTCAACATTTTTTTGGAGAGTTTGATCCTGGCTCAGGATGAACGCTGGCGGCATGCCTAAG
>CAZXOH010000046.1:0-7361 GCA_964642345.1 uncultured Muribaculaceae bacterium
ATACACCAAGATTAATCACAGCAGAAGAAGTAGCTCAAATTACGGGAAATACAAGTTGGACAAATACAGGAAGTAGGTTTTATTTTGATAGTAATAGTGAAAAAGAAACAGTATTTGAACAAGGAGCAAGTAAATATGCTTGGTTATATGATTATACATATTATTGTACAGCTTGTGGATGCAATATAGAAGAGACTCTAGGATCTTATATGAATTATGGTTATTGGACATCTACACCAGTAGGAACGGCTGGTTCTGGTAAATATGTTTGGGCTGTGTATTGGGATGGCAAGCTGACTGACTTTTATGTGAACTCTGCTGTAATTGGTGTCCGCCCAGTTATAACAATATCAAAGTCAAAATTATCATAATATTAAAAAAATAATGTTAATAGCATTATTTTTTTTAAGTATAATTAAATAATAAATCTTTTGTCGGAATTTGTTGAACAAAAAAAATTCCCCAAAATTTGGAATGTATCTAACTCTTTCAACAATTAGATATATCCTTTTTTATTGTATGAGTAATATCTCATATGTATACATAATATCATTTTATAATGATAATTCATTAAACTCATAAAATTTCTTGTATTTTCATATAATATTGTGCTATAATACTAATGGCTTTTTCAAATAAGCACATTATGAATTCTTATATCGGTGCTCTTAAGAGTGGTATAAGTTCGAAATAATGGAAGAAATAACAAAAGGAGGAAAGAAAAATGGCAGTAGTGTCAATGAGTTATTTATTAGAAGCAGGAGTTCACTTTGGTCATCAAACTAAAAGATGGAACCCTAAAATGAAAGAATACATTTTTACATCAAGAGATGATATTTATATTATCGACTTACAAAAAACAGCAAAAATGATTGAGGAAGCTTATGCAGCATTAAAAACAATAGTTGCTAATGGTGGTAAAGTATTATTTGTTGGAACTAGAAAACAAGCTAGTGAAGCAATAAGAGAAGAAGCATTAAGAAGCGACTCATATTATGTAGACGAAAGATGGTTAGGTGGAACATTAACTAACTTTAGAACAATTAGAAAAAGAGTTAAAAGATTAGAAGATATCGAAAAAATGGAAAAAGATGGAACATTCGATAAACTACCTAAAAAAGAAGTATTTGGTCTAAAAAAAGAATATGATAAGTTAAACAAATTATTATGTGGAATTAGAAATATGACTAAATTACCACAAGCTATGTTTATAGTAGATCCTTCTAAAGAAGAAATTGCTATAAGAGAAGCTAGAAAATTAAATATTCCTGTATTTGGTATTGTAGATACAAACTGTGATCCAGATATGGTTGATTATGTAATTCCAGGTAATGATGATGCTATTAGAGCAGTAAAATTAATAACTGGAGTAATGGCTAATGCAATCGTAGAGGCTAATGGTGGTAAAATAGTTGACTATGTAAAAGAAGAAGATTCAAAAAGTAATGAAAGCATTATGGAAAGAGCATTAGAAACAGTTAAAAGAAAAGAAGATAGACCAAGAAAAAATTTTGATAATAAAAATAATAAAAAATCTTTCGATAAAAATGTGAAAAAAGAAAATCCTAAAAAAGAAATAGCAAAAAAAGAAGTTAAAGAAATCAAAGTTGAAAAAAAAGAAGAAAAAGCTGATTTAACTAAATTAACAGTTTCTGAACTTCGCGAAATGGCAAAAACTAAAGAAATTAAAGGATACTCAACAATGAAAAAAGCAGAGCTTTTAGAAGCTTTAAAATAAAAAAGAAAGATGATTATTAATTAATCATCTTTAACTTTAAAAGGAGGAAAATTATGATAAGTGCTAGTTTAGTAAAAGAACTAAGAGAAAAAACTGGAGCTGGAATGTTAGATTGTAAAAAAGCATTAGAAGCAACAGAAGCAAACATAGAAGCAGCAATTGATTGGTTAAGAGAAAAAGGAATTTCAAAAGCTGCAAAAAAATCAGATAGAATTGCTGCAGAAGGTGTAGCAGAAATAAAAATTAATGGTAATGTAGCTGCTATTATTGAAGTTAATTCAGAAACAGATTTTGTTGCTAAAAACGAAGAATTTAAATCAATGGTAGATACAATACTTAATACAATATTAAACTCAAATTCAACAACAGTAGAAGAATTATTACAAGAAAAAACTGAATCAGGTGAAACAGTAGAAAATTTAATAATTTCAAAAACTGCAACAATTGGTGAAAAATTATCATTAAGAAGATTTGCTAGAATAGATAAAACTGATAGTGAATCATTTGGTGAATATATTCATATGGGTGGTAAAATAGCAGTATTAACACTTTTAGAAGGTGCTAATAGTGAAGTAGCTAAAGAAGTATCAATGCATGCTGCAGCTATGAGACCAACATATGTTAAATCTTCAAATGTACCAACAGATGTATTAGATAAAGAAAAAGCAATAATGAGAGAACAATTAATAAATGAAGGAAAACCTGAAGACAAAATAGAAAATATTTTAATTGGTAAAGTTAAAAAATATTATGAAGAAGTTTGTTTAGAAAATCAAATTTTCGTAAAAGCTGAAAATAAAGAAACAGTTGGAGATTTTGTTGCTAAAAATGGTGGAACAATTATTAATATGATTCGTTTCGAAGTCGGTGAAGGAATGGAAAAAAGAGAAGAAAATTTCGCTGAAGAAGTTGCTAAACAAATAAATGGATAAGTATTTCTTATCTTTTTATTTTCTTTTAAAAAAAAATATGGTAAAATTGAAACTAGGAGGATAAGTATGGAAGAAATTTTATTAGAAACAGAAGAAAGAATGGATAGTGCTATAGCAAATATGGAAAAAAGATTATTGAATATTAGAGCTGGTAGAGCTAATCCTGCAATATTAGATGGTATAATGGTAGAATATTATGGTGTACCTACACCATTGATTCAGTTAGCTAATATTTCAATACCTGAAGCAAGAATGTTACAAATTAAACCATTTGATAGATCATGTATCGGAGCTATAGAAAAAGCAATATTTGAAGCTAACATTGGAATTACTCCTAATAACAATGGTGAAGTAATTATCTTAAATATTCCTGCATTAACAGAAGAAACAAGAAAAGAATATGTTAAACAAGCAAAAAATATTGCCGAAGAATGTAAAATAGCTTTAAGAAATATTAGACAAGATTCTAATAATGAAATAAAAAAAATAGAAATAACTGAAGATGAAATTAAATCTGGACAAGAAGAAGTACAAGAATTAATTAATAAATTTAATAAAAAAGTTGATGAAAAATTAAAAATTAAAGAAACAGAATTAATGACAGTTTAAATTGTCATTTTTCTTTTAAAATATCTTTAAACGTGCTATAATATATGGAAAAAAAGAAAGGAATATTATTATGAATGATTATATATTAGTAAATAAAAATAATTTAAATGAAATATGTACAAACTATATTACTAAAACAGTTCCTTTTTATGATTATATATTTGATTTTTCTGAAGATTTAGCATGTGTAAAAAGTAATTTCCAATATGGTTATATAAATAAAAATGGTAATATTGAAATACCAATTATTTATGATTATGCATACGAATTTAATAATGGAATTGCTAAAGTATATAAAAATAGAAAAATATTTTATATTGATAAAGAAGGAAAAATAACCAAAAAAAATAATCAAAAAAAACCTGAGGAAAAACAATTAATAAAATATTGTAGTAATCAAAAGTGGGGGTTCGCTAATAATCAAGGTGATATAATTATTAACAATAATTATGATAATGTTGAAGATTTTTCTGAAGAATTAGTAGCAGTTGAAAAAAATAATAAATGGGGATATATAGATATATATGAAAATGAAATAATACCTTGTATTTATGATGATACAATGAAATTTTCCGAAGGTTTAGCCTCAGTTAAAAAAAATGATAAATGGGGATATATAAATAAAAAAGGCAAAATAGTTATTCCTTTTATATATGATTATGCTCATAATTTTTCTAATGGAATCGCAATTGCTAAAAAAAATAATGAAATAGTCTTAATATATAATCAAGTAAAATTAAATGAGGAATTAAAAAATAAATTATTAAAATTATTATTTGTTTTTCCCTATGGTTTTTATTATAATCCAGTAACCAATGATATTAATTTAAATATTCCAAATAAAATAAATAATGAAAAGCAAAAAGTAAAAATTAATGAAATAAAATAAAAACCATTTTTTTTAATAATTAAATATGTTATAATTATTTAAGGTGATTTAAAGTGGAACAACTTAATAGAAGCGAATTAAGAAAAAAAATAATGACAATATTATATCAAATAAGTGTATATTCAAGTAATAATATGAAATATGATATTAATGATGTAATAAAAGATGTAATGGAAGTAGATAATGAATTTGTTAAAGAAGTTGTATATGGAGTAACTACATATGAAAAAGAAATTAATGCTTTAGCGAATACATATTTAGAAGATTGGACAATTGATCGTTTAGGACATACAGATAAAGCAATATTACAAATGGCTATATATGAACTTATGTATACTGATACACCTGATATAGTTTGTATAAATGAAGCAATAGAACTTGCTAAAATATATAGTGATGATAGTGTAAGAAAAATGATAAATGGAGTATTAGATAAAATATATCATAATAAGTAGGTGACTAGTATGAATGATAAATATTTAACAGTTACAGCTGTAACTCGTTATTTAAAACATAAAATTGAAAGTGATGTAAACCTTAGAAAAATATATATGAAAGGTGAAATTTCCAATTTTAAAGCTCATTCATCTGGTCATTTTTATTTTTCAATAAAAGATGAAAATAGTGTAATTAAAGCAATAATGTTTAGTAGTAATACTAAAAAATTAGGATTTATTCCAACTGAAGGAATGAAAATCTTAGTAACTGGAACAATTGGTTTATATGAATCAACCGGAAATTATCAAATATATGTTGATGAATTAATTGAAGATGGAATAGGAAATTTATATATTGCTTTTGAAAAATTAAAAGAAAAATTATCAAAAGAAGGATTATTTGATTCAAAATACAAAAAACAAATACCTAAATATCCAACTAAAATTGGAATAGTTACAGCATCAACAGGAGCAGCTATAAGAGATATTTTATCAACAATTAAAAGAAGATATCCAATATGTGAAACCTATTTATTTCCTTGTTTAGTTCAAGGTGATACAGCACCAATAGATATTGTAAAAAAATTAAATCAAGCTGAAAATTTTGGGGTAGATGTTATTATTGTTGGACGTGGTGGTGGATCATTTGAAGACATGAATTGTTTTAATGATGAAAATGTTGCTCGAACAGTATTTAAAATGAAAACACCTGTAATAAGTGCAGTTGGTCATGAAATTGATTACACAATAATTGATTTTGTAGCTGATTTAAGAGCTCCAACACCTACAGGAGCAGCTGAAATGGCAGTACCTAACTTATTTGATTTATACAATTTATTAAAACAATATAATATAAGATTAAATGAAGTTGTTTTAAAAAATATTAACTATAAAAAATTAATAATGGATAAGATAAAAACATCATTTGTAATAAAAAATCCTATGTTAATGTTTAATACTAAAAAACAAGATTTAGATATTAAAATAGAAAAAATAAATAATGCTTTAAAAGAAAAAATAAATTTAAAAAAAGAAAAATTAAATTTAATTAAAAATAGTTATGTAATAAAAAATCCAGAAATAATTTATAAAAATAAAAAGCAAAATTTTATAAGATTAATCGAAAAAATTGAAATATTAAATCCAATGTCAATATTAAAAAGAGGATATTCAATTACCTATTTAAATGATAAAGTAATTAAAAGTGTTAAAGATGTTAATATTAATGATTTAATAAAAATTAATTATCACGATGGATATATAGAAGCAAAAGTAGAAAGGATAAAGTATGGAAAAGAAAAAATTTGAAGAAAAAATAAAAGAATTAGATATTATAATTAATGAATTAGAAAATGGAGAAATTGATTTAGATGATTCAATTAATAAATATACTAAAGCTATGAAATTAATTAAAGAATGCGATGAAGAATTAAAAAATGTCGAAGAAAAAGTTAATAAAATTGTATTAGAAAACAATGAAATAAAAGAGTTTGAAGTTGAGGAATAACTTAACTTTTTTTGATAGAAACAATTAATATTAAAAATACTAACTAAATAGTATTTTTTAATTATTATACTTAATAATAATAATGTAGTCTGTATTTAAAGGAGACGATGAAAATGTTTTTAAAAAAATCATTGTCAATTCTTCTTTTAGCTATTTTTATTATGCCAATGACTATTTTTGCTTATTCTGATTATATAATTCCTGGTGGTGAAAATATTGGCATTGAAGTTAAAACAAATGGTGTATTAGTTGTAGGTATTTATGAAATTGATGGAAAATTTCCAGCAACAGAATCAGGAATAAAAATTGGTGATATTATTACAAAAGTAGATAATAAAAGTATTTCTTCGATTAGTGAATTAGGTTCTTTTTTAAATAAATTAGAATTATCAATTTCATATATAAGAAATAACAAAGAATATAATACTACTCTAAAATTAGTAAATGTTAATGGTGAATTTAAAACAGGATTGTATGTTAAAGATACTATAACTGGTGTTGGAACATTAAGTTTTATTGATCCAAATACACATTTGTATGGAGCATTAGGTCATGAAATAATTGAGTCTAGTACAGGTGTTATGTTAGAAACTAATAACGGAAGTATTTTTGAATCAAATGTTTTAAATATTGAAAGAAGTGAAAATGGTAATCCAGGTAGTAAAATTGCTGATTTAAAACTTGAAAATAAAAAGGGAACTATTTTTGAAAATACTACAAAAGGTATATTTGGTAAATATACAAGTGATTTACCAAATAAAAAACAATTTAAGGTAGCACAGCCTAATGAAATAAAAATAGGTCCTGCTAAAATATACACTGTTTTAAATGGAAATGAAATTAAAGAATATTCAATTAATATAATAAAAACCAATAAAAATGATACAAAAAATATTTTATTTGAAATAACTGATGATGAATTACTAAATAGAACTGGTGGAATTATTCAAGGAATGAGTGGATCTCCAATAATTCAAGGAGAATATATAATTGGTGCAGTTACGCATGTTGTAGTTGATAATCCTAGTAAAGGATATGGCATATTTATTACGAAAATGTTAGAAGAAGCAGAAAATTAAGAGTAGATTATCTACTCTTAATTTAATAAAATGTAAATTTTTGTAAAAAAATAATTTTTTTTCTAGACTTTCATATCTGATAAAGGTATGATATATATAGAAAGTAGGAGATGAAATGAAAAAAGGATTTACATTAATTGAGCTATTAGCAGTAATAGTTATATTAGCAA
>CAZXOH010000047.1:0-7231 GCA_964642345.1 uncultured Muribaculaceae bacterium
CATGGTGGAGAAGATCCAGGGGCAAGTGGAAATGGAATAATCGAAAAAGATTTAACTTTAAGCATATCAAAATATATGTATAATCAATTTATGAAATTAGGTATTCCTGTAACTTTAATACGGTCTGAAGATGAAACGATTGATCCAACCGAAAGAGTAAATAGAATTTTAAATTCATATGGAAATAATAGTGATGTGATAGTAATATCAAATCACATAAATGCAGGAGGTGGTGATGGTGCTGAAGTAATTTATGCACTAAGAAACAGTGACAAATTAGCAAACCTAGTTTTGAGTAATCTTGAGGCAGCTGGGCAAAACGTTAGAAAAGTATACCAACGAAGATTACCTTCTGACACCTCTAAAGATTATTATTTTATTCATAGAAATACAGGAAATACACAACCAATAATTGTTGAATATGGATTTCTTGATAGCACTTCCGATGATGTTACACAATTAAAAAACGATTATAAAAAATTAGCTCAAGCCGTAGTTGATGCTGTTGCTGAATATATAGGAAAAAAATCAGAAAGTAACTACTATAAAGTACAAAAAGGAGATAGTTTATGGAGTATAGCTAAAAAATTCAATATAACTGTGAATGAATTAAAGACTATTAATAATTTAACTTCTAATACTATTAGTATAGGTCAAATTCTTGTTTTGCCTACGCAAAAAACAACGGAAATCTCTACTTCATCAGATGCGATTATATATATTGTAAAAAGTGGAGATAGTCTATATAAAATAGCTAATCAATATAATACTACACTAGATGAAATAAAAGAATTAAATAACTTATCTACAAATCTATTGTCAATAGGTCAAGTATTAGAAATACCATCAAAAAGTGAATCAACAATTAATTATATAACATATACTATAGTTAAAGGAGATAATTTATATGCGATTGCAAAAAAATATAATACAACCCAAAGTGAAATAATGAAATTAAATAATTTAACCTCTAACCTTTTATCCATTGGTCAAACATTAAAAATACCTGTAATTAGTTTAACCAAATATATAGTACAAAAAGGGGATAGTTTATATAGTATTGCTAAAAAATACAATACAACAGCAAATGAAATTAAAGAAAAAAATAATTTAACATCAAATTTATTAAGTATAGGTCAAACATTAAAAATATAAAACAAGAAGTTAATTCCTTCTTGTTTTAATATATTTCCTTACATATTCCTGAGGTTGGTTTATAAAAACAATGATTTTTATATTTACCAGATAGTTTCTGTTCCCACCATGTAGCACTACAATCTGTTCCTGTTTTAGGAGCATAGAACCATAAAGCATTTGTTGCTGGAAAATAATATTCGCCATTAAGTACTCTATTTGCAAGATTTTTTTCTGCAGTTGTTGGATTACTGAAAAATAAAGGACTATCTTTTCCTGAAAAGCCACCTGGATCTTGATAAATCATATCTTCAATAGTTCTGATATCTTTAAAAGTTAAGCAATCGGAAATAGTTCTGTTAACAGCAACATTTCCTACCATTAGCATTCCTAAATTGCCTTCTCCAACGGCTTCTGCTCTCATTAATCTTGCTAATAGATCTCGTTCCGCTGTTGTATATTTAACAATCGCCATATAATCACCTATATTAATATATGAAAAAAGATACAAAAGTATCTTTAAAATATAATTTTAGTAATAATATTTATATGCTAATTAATTTATTATCAATGATCGAATATAAATAAGTTGAAACTTTTTTATTTGTCAGACCTTCTATGTAATTTTTATATCCATTCAATTGTTTTTTATAAGCATCATCAATAATATTTTTTAACTTATAATCAATTATTTTAAATTCATCATCATATTCAAGTAATAAATCAATGATTCCATGTAAAATATCATTCTTATCATTATAGATAAATTCATATTCTTTATATACATTAATTACTTTTGTAAAATCTAAACTTATAATAAAATTTTGGACTGTATTTTTTTCAAAATCTGATAAGTTAGATAAATCTGGATTTTGAAAATCAATGTTTTCGAATACACTATGTATATGCTTACCATATTCTATATTATTATATTCATCTATAGTATAAATATTATAATTTTCTTTTGAAAAATGTTTTTCTTCTTTAAAATTATTTTTAAAATTTAAAGATGTTTTTATGATTTTTTGATTTGTAAGATTAATTTTATTTTTATAATTTGTTTTTTTTATTAAATTATAATTATGACTTAAATTAATATTATTTAAATTAACTAATTTTATATATGGGTTTAAAGTTAAAATAATTGAATAAAGCATATCACTTAGTGATCGATAATTTAATTTAATCCTTTTATCTAAATCATTTGTTTCTATTTCTTTGTTGGGTAATACTATTATCATTTTTTCTTTTGCTCTTGTTAAAGCCACATAAAATAGTCTTATTTTTTCTGCAATTTCTTCTATATAGTAATTGTTTTTTAATAATGTTTTATAAATTGTTTCTTTAATACCATTTTCTACTATTGGTGTAATAATTCCAATATTTTTATCATAAGAAATTTTTTCTTTCAATTCACTTACATTAAATTTAGAAGTTAATCCGCTGTAATAACAAATAGGAAATTCTAATCCTTTTGATGCATGAATAGTCATTATTTTTACGCTATCACTATCTTTACTTGGAATACTATATTCAATTTCTATTCCTTCATTAGTAACCTTTTCAAGATAATCTAAATAATCATAAATATCATATCCCATATTTGTTAAATCAATTGATAATTTAAGTAAATGGTCTAATACTGATATTCTTTTTTGTATATCACCAACTTTTATCATTTTTTGATAAAATTCAAATTTATCAATAATGTAATTAGTTATTTCATATGGACTTTTTAATTTATAATCAAATAAATAATTATTTAATAACTCATAATCTTTATTAGTTAAATATTCAAATATTTCTTCATCTTTTATTTCAAATAAATAGCTTCTTAGAATAGATATAAAAGCATAATTTTTTGTTTTTTCATCATTTGAAATTAAAAAGGTAATAATATTTTTTATTAATTTTAATTCATCACTATCATTTATTTTTTCATTTTTGTATACATTTAATGGAATACCTAGATATTCAAATATTTTTTTATATAGACCAAAGTCGGTTGCTCTATCTATTAAAATAGCAATGTCACTATATTTAATTTTTCTTAATTTTCCATCAAAAATTTGATAATGGTTCATTTTATTTTTTATGTCGTTAGCAATAATAAAAGTTTCCAATTCGTTTTTGTTATAATTATCTAATTTCTCATAACTAAGTATTTCCATATTAGAATTTTCTTCTTTTTTTCCTATACTCGAATAATTAATATTGCCATAGATCATTTGATGTCCTTTTTTGTAGTCAGCGCCTCCTATAACGTCATCCATTATTTGATTAAATATTAAATTAATATTATTTAAAACTTCTTCTCTAGAACGAAAATTTTTGTTTAAGTCAATTTTAATTCCTCCGTTATTATTACTATAATTATCATATTTATTTTTAAATAAACTTGGATTTGCGTTTCTAAAACGATATATAGATTGTTTAATATCTCCAACCATATATACATTATTATCTTCTATATAAGATATAAATAAATCTTGTAAATCGTTTGTATCTTGATATTCGTCAATTAATATTTCATTATATTTTAGTTCATCTCTTACGGATTTGTTTTGTTCTACAAGTTTAATTGCCATTTTTGCTATATCAACAAATTCATATAAATCATTTGTGGTTTTATACAAATTAATTTTATTATTAATTTCTTTAAGTAAGTCAATTATTACTATAATATATTTTTTGGTTTTTAAAATTTCTTCTTTAATCTCTTGTTCATCATTATAAATAGTTAATTCTTTTATTTCTTTTAATAGTGATGAAATGGTTGTTTTAATTTGTTTTGCTTTTTCATCACTATTTTTAGGTAAACTTGATAATTTTAATGGACAGATGATATCCTTATATGATTTTGCCAATAAAAGTTCACTTAATTCATTAGTTATTTTTTCATAATATTCATTATCTACATATTCTTCTAATTCAATATAAGATTTGTTTATAAGTGAAATTTTTTCTTTAATTAAATCAATATATTCTTCTATTTTAGAATTTATAAATTTTTCATCAAATTTAGTATTTATGTATTCATTAAGATATTTTTCTTTATCATAAATCATATCTAATTTGTTATTAATTGTTAAAATTTCTTTTCTTATGTCTAAATCATCTTTGACACAAAAATCATCTATTAATGTTTTAAATTGTTCTTTTTCATAAAATTCTTGAAATACATTGTCAATTATTTCTTGCTTTTTAATATCCATTATGCTTTTTTCACAGATTGATATATTTTTGTTTATATTTAATAAATAATGATATTTTTTTACTATACTTAATGAATAAGCATCAAAAGTTGTAATATATGCACTATCTAATTTAGTTAATTGACTTTTTAAATTGTTTTTTTTAAATTTTTCGCGAATTTTATTTTTCATTTCAGCAGCAGCTGCATTTGTAAATGTTAAAATAAGTAATTTATCAATATCAATTCCATCCTTAATTTTTCTTAGAACTCTTTCTGACAAAACTGTTGTTTTTCCACTTCCGGCACCAGCACTTACTATAATGTTATTTCCGTCTAATGTGATAGCGTCCGTTTGTTCTTTTGTCCAACTTGGCATAATTCACCTCCTATGTATTGAAAAAATTAATTTTTTTTAAATCTATGATATCTTCTTCTTTCATAAAGCAAATATCTTTATATTTACAATATTCACATCCAACAAGGGTGTTATCAATTCTTTTAGGATTTATTTCAAAATTGCAATTAACTATATTGACCCTTGCTTCCTCAATTTTTTTATCTACTAATTCGATTAATTTTTCAATTTGTTCTTTATTTATTGTTTTTGCATAATTGGAAAAACCATTACTTGTTATTTTCATGTTTTTAATCATTTTACTATCCATATATGTTTTATCAAAAATACTAATTAAATTTTCATTATCAATTGTATAACCCTCTAATTTATATTTTTTTAATATATCTTCATTGTATTTTGGTTTACTATGAATTAATTTATTTAAATAAAAACCAATAATCTCAGGATTTTTAATTTTAGAATTTTTAATTAAATATAAATATATTGGAAGTTGCATATTTAATCCATATATAGAATAATCTAGGTTAATATTTGGAGTACCGGTTTTATAATCAATAATTGCAACATAAGTTTTGTCGTTTACTTCTTTATACATTATTCTATCAACTATTCCCATAAAAGTGATCTTTATATTAGAATCTTTATTTACATATATTTTTTCTTCATATAATGATTTATCAAATTCACTATATTTTTCATATTGCTTTAAAATATTTATTATAAAAATCAAATCTTTTTTTAATTTTTGAATAAAAAATTTTTCTTTATTATCAAATTCTTTATCACTAATAAATTTATTAAATTCTAATTCAAAATCAAAATTTTCGTTATTATAAATTGATAAAATATAATGAAATAAATTTCCAATATATGTCATAAAAGTGTCATTTGATTTATCTAATTTTAAAATATTACTTATATAATATCTAAAACTACATTTATAATAATTTTCAATAGATGAATAGGATAAAAGTAATTTATGATTAATAAATTTATTAAATGAATTTTTATTTATTCCTGTAAATTTATTATTATAAGATTGGTAATTAATATCCATATAATTTGAATATAGATAATTTAATTCATCATCCATTTCATTATATTTAATTAAATTATCTAATTTTTTACTTAAAACTAATTTATTATATAAATCAGAATTATAATTAGGAAATTTTTCTTTTATAACTTCTAAATTTAATTCTTCAATAATACTTGATGGATATAAATCTTTATTTCCATCTTTTAATCTATTTGATAAGGTTACGTTTTTTCTACTTATCTTATTAATAACTAACTTTTTATCTAAAATATTCTTTTCTGTGGTTGTTAAAATACCTATCTTTTTTTTAATATTATCGCTATAATAATCTTCATCTATGTATGGTTTTGGCAAGATCCCTTCGTTAAATCCTAAAACAAAATAATATTTTGAATCTTCAATTTCGTCGATTGAAACTATGTTGACTGCACATTCTAATATTTCATTTTTAAAATATGTTTTTTTTAATTCGGCATCAATACATTCTATAATTGTATCGTCTATTTTTCTAAAAGTATATTTATTTACCACTTTGACAATTAATTTACTTATTTCATCATTTTCTAATATTATTTTTTTATTTTCTTTTAGATTTTTTAAAAATCTTTTTACAATGGTAGTGCCATAGATACTTTTTTTAATATTTAGATTAATTGGGATATTATTAAATTTAAATAGTCTTTCTATATCATTAAGGTATTCTTTACCTACATTTACTAAACATATATTATTTAAATTAATTGTTTTTTGTAAATCAATGATTTTTTTTATAACAAAGTTTATTTCTTCTTCCATAGTATCAAATTCATAAACCTTATTTTTATAATTTCTTTCTTTTTCTTCAACTATTTCATAATCATATTTTGATATTTCATTTAATAAATATTTATCTATTTTGTTATATCCAATTATAATTATTTTATTAATTTTAATTTTTTCTTTTATAATTAATTTATTTTCTTCAAGCTCTTTTTTTAATTCAGAATTAAAATAGTAATTATCTAAATATGTTAAAGCCACATCATATTTATAATTATATTTTTTCATTAAGTAATAAATTGCTTTGTCTTTATAAGTTCCAAAATAATTTTTTTTAAATTCATCTAAAGTATAAAATTTTAAATTAATGATTTTTTTTTCATTACTTATTTGTTCTAATATTTGTTTTTTAATATAATCAGGGCATATAATTGTGTCATAATTTTTAAACATTTTATCACCTACTTATTAGTATTCATATAATAATTTGTTTCTGCTATTTCTAAAGAAATTTTTTCCAAATCTTCAGCATCAATTTCATTTAAATATTCATCAATATAGTATAATAATTCGTTCATTGAATTGCATTTATTATAGTCTATATTATATTTATTTAAAACATCTATTTGATTTTCAGTTAATAACATATTATTTATATTTTTATGCATATTTTTTTTAAAATTTATTTCATTTATTAAATTTTCAATATCATATTCCATATAATCACCAAAAAAATTATAACATA
>CAZXOH010000048.1:0-7223 GCA_964642345.1 uncultured Muribaculaceae bacterium
AAAAACATCACAAAAATAACTTATATACTATTATTGGAAAAATACACTATTTTATAAGGAAATTTATTGACTTTTAAACCTTTTTTTAGTAAAATCATATTTGGTACATTTTATATATCCCAAAGAAATGAGTATTGGGAACACTCATTTCAAATACTTTATATTAGAAAGGGAAATATTTATGAAAAATTCATATATGCAAAAAAAAGAAGAATTAGTTCGTAATTGGTATGTAATTGATGCTGAAGGTCAAAACTTAGGTCGTGTTGCTACTAAAGCTGCACATATCTTAAGAGGGAAACATAAACCAACTTTCACACCACATATTGATTGTGGAGACAATGTAATTATTATTAATGCTTCAAAAGTTAATTTAACTGGTAATAAACTAGATGATAAAATTTATTATAATCACAGTGGTTACACAGGAGGATTAAGAGAAAGAACAGCACGTGTTATGAAAGAAAACTATCCAATTGAAATGATGGAAAGAGCTATCAAAGGTATGCTTCCAAAAGGAAGATTAGGACGTCAAATGTATAAAAAATTATTTGTTTACGCAGAAGGATCACATCCACATGCAGCTCAACAACCTGTTGAGTTAAAAATGAAATAGGAGGTTTTATAAATGGTTGATAAAAGAATATTTATTGGAACTGGTAGAAGAAAATCATCTGTTGCGCAAATTAAGATGATTCCAGGAAAAGGGAAAATAACAGTTAATGGAAAAGATGTTAGAGAATTTTTCCCATATGAAACTAATGTTATGGATTTGATGCAACCTCTAGTAGCAACTAATAATGTTGAAACATTTGATATTGAAGCTAAAGTAAATGGTGGAGGGTTCACTGGTCAAGCTGGTGCTATCCGTCTAGGAATTACAAGAGCTTTATTACAATATGATGCTGGTAATGAAGAAACAGAAGATAATTACAGAAAAATATTAAAAAGAGCTGGATTTATTACAAGAGACTCAAGAGTTAAAGAACGTAAGAAACCAGGACTTAAAGCAGCTCGTAGAGCTCCACAATTCTCTAAGAGATAATTTGCATATTACATTCTACCCTATAAACTTAAATGTTTATGGGGTTTTTCTTTTGTTAGGATATTCATTAAACACCTTTAAAATCAGTTCGTAGGCAACTAGTAAGCAACAGGTAGGTAACATGAAACAATGTTTTAAATTATTAATTCTTTAGTAAAATTAATCAAAAATTATATAAAATATGTTATACTTAAATAGGTGATTTTATGATAATAAGTAATGAATGGAAAAACTATGAAATACTAGATGCATCTAATGGCGAAAAATTAGAAAAATGGAATAATATTATTTTACTTAGACCAGATCCACAAATTATATGGAATAATGGGAATTTATTAGAAAAATATGACAATATTAATGCTCATTACCATAGAAGTAATAAAGGCGGTGGCTATTGGGAAAACTTAAAAAAAACACCTGACAGATGGCAAGTAAAATATAAAAATTTAACATTCAATATAAAACAAATGGGATTTAAACATACCGGATTATTTCCTGAACAAGCAGCAAATTGGGATTATATGATAAAAAAAATAAAAGAATCTAAAAGAGAAATAAAAGTACTTAATCTATTTGCTTATACAGGTGGTGCAAGTGTTGCATGTTTATCTGCGGGTGCAAGTGTTGTTCATGTTGATTCATCAAAAGGAATGGTTGATTGGGCAAAAGAAAATGTTTGTTCATCTGGTCTAAATGACAAACCAATTAGATATATAGTTGATGATGCCGTAAAATTTGTTAAAAGAGAAGGAAGACGTGGAAATAAATATGATGCAATAATAATGGACCCTCCAAGTTATGGTAGAGGTTCTAATGGAGAAATTTGGGACATAGAAAAAGATCTATTTAATTTAGTAGAACTTTGTACGGAAATATTATCAGATGATCCACTATTCTTTATTATAAATTCTTATACAACTGGACTATCAATGGAAGTTATGAATAATATTTTAAAATTAACATTAGGAAAAAAATATAGTGGTAAAATTTATTCAGACGAAATAGGTTTACCAATAAAAAATTCAAATATAATTTTGCCTTGTGGAATAGTAACAAGATATGAAAAATAGACACATTTATGTCTATTCTTTTATATATTCAACAATATCTGTCATCTCACAATTAAGATAATCACATAATCTTGCTATTATGAAGATATCCATTCTTGTACATTCACCAGTACTCAATCTTTTAATAACTTTAAAATCAGTATTAGTATCACACATTAACTTATTTTTACTAATTTGTTTTTTCTCTAATACATCATTTAATTTAAACAGGAAATAGCCATTTTCTAATTTAACTTTGTAAACTTTATTCATAACTTACCTCCATATAATTATTCTAGCATTATGATAATCTATTGACTATTGGTTAATTAACCAGTATAATGGATGTGGTGGTTGGATGAATAGTGCAATAATAAAAATTTTAGAAGAAAAAAGAAATAAATTAAGAAATGATATTATGAGAAAAAAAATATTTTCAACAAAAAAAGAAAAAGAAATATTAAAAAAATATGATGAACTATTATTAGAACAATACACTAAATTTCATTCATAATTATTATGATTAAAAATACTATTTTAAAACATATATTTTGTTAAGAATATATGTTTTTTGAATTTTAATAAAAAAAACTTACCACATGGTAAGTAATATTAATTTTTTATAAACTTTCTTATTGTATCATATAAAAAAGGTTTATATTCATTAATTGGTAATGGTTTATTTTGAGTAATTGTTGTAAAACAAGTTGAACTAACTAATTCAACAATCATAAATAATGTTATTTCTGGATTTTTAATATTAACTTTTTTTTCTTTAATTGTTTTTATAAATAAATCATATACTCCAATTTCATTACTATTTAATAATTTAGTTAATTTATCATTATAAAAACCTAACGATAAATCTTTGGAAATAAAATTTATCAATGTTGGATCTTCAACTAACTTATCAATAACATAGTTAATAATATAAATAACTTGATCTTCAAAATTTTCAATATAATTTTTATTTAAACTATTAATAGCTTCTTTAAATAAATTAGCAGATGTCTTTGTAACTAAAGTTTCTTGTAAACTATATTTATCTTTGAAATATAGATAAAATGTTCCTTTAGCAACTCCGGCTTCATTTACAATATCTTGAATAGAAGTATTATTTATACCTTTTTCAGTAAATAATTTGTAAGCCGCATTTAAAAGCTTTTTTTCTTTTTCATATTTTTTTTCTTCAATTTTATTAATAATTTTATTTTTTAATTCACTCATAAAAACACCTTCAATTTAATATAATTTTATCGTAGAAAAAACTATTAGTCAATTTAAAAAACAAAAAAATACAATATTTTTAAAAAAATATTGACTATTAGTCATTTGTGTGCTAGTATATTAACTGACTGGTGGTCATTAGGAGGTATTTATGAAAAAATTAGGTGAATTTGTAACTAAACATAAGATATCTATAATTATTATTTCATTATTACTTTTAATTCCAACTATCATAGGAATTAAAAATACAAGAATAAATTATGATATATTAGTTTACTTACCAGATGATATTGAAACAATGAAAGGACAAGAAATATTAAAAGAAGACTTTAATATGGGTGCTTTTTCAATATCAATAATTGATAATATGAGTTCCAAAGATATTATCGAATTAGAAGAAAAAATAAGAAAAATAGAAGGTGTTAATTTAGTTGCGACCATAGCAGATGTAACTGGCTCAACTATACCTTTAGATTTTTTACCAACAGAAATAACAGATAAAGTTGTAAAAGATGGTTCAACATTATTATTTATAACATTTGAAGACACAACATCTACTGATGAAACTTTAAATGCTGTAAAACAAATTAGACAATTAGAAAGCGATAGTACTAAAATAGGCGGTATGACTGCTATGGCACTTGATACAATGGATTTATCAAATGAAGAAATAGTTGTATATATAATTATAGCTGTAATTTTATGTATTATAATTTTAACAATTTTCTTAGATTCATATGTAGTTCCATTTTTATTACTAGCAAATATTGGTTTAGCTATCCTTTATAATATGGGTACAAATGTATTTTTAGGAGAAATATCATACATTACTAAAGCAATAAGTGCTGTATTACAATTAGGAGTTACAACTGACTTTTCAATTTTCTTGTATCACAAATATGAGAAATTAAAGAAAAAATCAAAAAACAATAATCAAGCAATGAGTGAAGCAATATCTGAAACATTAGTATCGGTATTAGGTAGTTCATTGACTACAATCGCTGGATTTTTAGCGCTTTGTACAATGACTTTAACACTAGGAAAAGATATTGGTTTAGTAATGGCAAAAGGTGTTCTATTTGGACTTATCTGTGTTGTTACTGTATTCCCTTCATTATTATTAATATTTGATAAATGGATAGAAAAAACAAGTCATAAACCATTTATTCCTGAATTTAAACATACAAAAGAATTTGTAATTAAACATTATAAATTGATATTTGTAATATTCTTAATATTAATTATACCTGCAAGTATTGGAAATTTTAATACAAAAGTATATTATAAATTAGATAAAAGTCTTCCAGATACATTAGATAGTATTGTTGCAAACAATGAATTAAAAGAAAAATTTAATATTGTATCTCCTGAAATCATTTTAATAGACAAAAATATTAAAAATAATGATAAAGAAGAAATGATATCAAAATTAAAGGAAATTGATGGAATTGATTTTGTACTATCAGGAACATCTTTATCTAAATATGGTATTGATGAAATATTAAGCGAAGATGTAACAAAAATATATAAAAGTGATAAATATGAAATGATTTTCTTTAATTCATTATATGATATAGCAACAGATGAATTAAATAACCAAATAGATGAAGTTAATGAATTAGTAAAAAAATATGATGAAAACGCTATTATAGCAGGTGAAGGCCCACTTATGAAAGATTTAGTTCAAATAAGTGATCAAGACTTTAAAAACGTTAACTATAGTTCATTAGCTGTAATATTTATTATAATGATGTTTGTTTTAAAATCAATTTCATTGCCAATTATTTTAATCTGTGCGATTGAGTTTGCAATTTTTATAAATATGGGTATTCCATATTATACAAATACAACTATACCTTTTATAGCATCAATTGTAATTGGTACTATTCAATTAGGCGCAACAATTGATTATGCAATTTTAATGACAACTAAATATCTAGAAAAGAGACAAAGTGGCAAAGATAAATTTGAATCAATTAGATCTGCTTTAAATAATTCAGTTGGTTCAATATTTGTTAGTGGTATGTGTTTCTTTGCAGCTACTATCGGTGTTGGAGTTTATTCAAAATTAGAAATGATAGGTTCATTATGCACTTTAATTTCTAGGGGAGCAATAATAAGTATGTTAGTAGTTATCTTAGTACTACCATCATTATTGCTTATATTTGATAAAATAATATGTAAAACAAGTTTAGGTTTTGGAGGTAAAAAAATGAAAAACGTTAAAAAAATAGGATGTTTATTCTTACTATGTGGTATGTTTGGTATTAATAACGTAAGTGCTTTAACTAAAGAAGAAACAGTTTATACAAAGCTAAATGCCGACGGAAGTATCAAAACTACAATTGTAAATGAACATTTAATTAGTAAAGATAAAACAATAAATGATGTAACCAATTTAAAAGATATTTTAAATATAAATGGTGATGAAACTTATGAACTAAATGATAATAATATTGTTTGGAATAATTTAGGTAACGATATTTTTTATCGAGGTACAACTACTAAAAATTTACCTATTGAAACAAGTATTACTTATAAATTAAATGGTGAAACAAAAAATGTAAATGATATGATTGGAAAAAAAGGTGAAGTTGAAATAACTATTAATTTTAAAAATACTAGTTCAAAAGATGTATTAATTAATGGTACTTATCAAACAATGTATACACCATTTGTAGTAACAATGGGAACTATTTTAAATGATAATAATTCTGATATTAGTATTACAAATGGTAAAGTAGTTAGTACAGGTACTAATAATATGATAGTTGCTATTGCTACTCCTAATTTAGGAAATAGTTTAGGAATTGATTTAGATAATTTAAATCAAATCACTTTAACTTATACAACTAAAAGTTTTAGTTTAAGTAGTATGTATTTTGTAATTAGTCCTAGAGTATTAAGTAATATTGATTTAAGTGTTTTTGATAAAATGGATTCAATTTATTCTAAAGTAAATACTTTAAGTGATAGTTCAAAATTATTAGTTGATGGTTCTAAACAATTACTAAGTGGTACTACTGAATTAAAAAGTGGTATAGAATTAATTAAAAGTAATTTAGATAGCTCTATTTCTTCTTTAGAAAATAGTTCGGCTATAGATAGTGAAACTTTATCTTATATTCAAAATTTAGCTGTTACTAAAGCTAAAGAACAAATAGTCGCTATGGAAAATTCAATTAGAAGTAGTGCTGAGGCTCAAGCAATTGAAGGCTTAACAGAAGAAAAGATTAATCAAATTTATAATAGTGTAATTTCTTCATTAGCAACCAACCCTTATTACTTAGATTTAGCGACTGATCCAACTAAAAAAGCTGAATTAGATGGAATTATTAAATCAGTTGTTGAAAATGTTTCTAAAATAGTTGCTAAAAGTACAGCTAGTGATGTAGCATATCAAACTTCAATTGAAGTAGCAACTTCTACTGCAAGTAGTTTATCAAGTATGATTGCAACTAATGTTGCTGAAACTGCAAAAACAAATACTTTAGAATCTTTAAAAACATTAAGTTCTGCTCTTGTTAAATTAAGTGATGGAGCAACAAGTGTAAATGATGGTGCAATAGAATTAAATGCAGGAATAGAAAAATTTGATAGTGAAGGTATAAGTACTATAACTAATTTAGTTAATAATAATTTGAAAAATTTTGAAGAAAGAGCAAAAGCATTAGTAAATTTAAGTAAAGACTATAGCACATTTACTATGAAAAATAGTGATACAATTGGAACTACTAAATTTATAAATGTTATTGATTCAGTAAAATAGAGATTTTCTCTATTTTTTAATTTTATAATTTAAAAAAGTTATATAAAATAATTTTAAAAAAACCGAACAAAATTTCTATCTTGACAGAAGTGCCTGGGGGGGGGGTATGATATAAATAGGAAGGTAGAAATGT
>CAZXOH010000049.1:0-3490 GCA_964642345.1 uncultured Muribaculaceae bacterium
TATAAAGTCGATGGTAAAAATTATACAATGATCTTAGATCATAATACGACAGTAACATTAGCTTGGAATACAGATGGAATTAATGTAGCATATGAAGAAAGTAATATAAAATCTGAAGTAGATAAATTAGTTGATGAATCAGGTTGGAAAAATACACCAAGACTAATAAGTGCTGAAGAAGTTGCTCAAATAACAGGAAATACAAGTTTTGATAGTACAAATTGGGAAACTTGGTTCCATTTCGATAGTAATAGTCAAACTCAAACTGCTACGAGCCAAGGAGCAAGTAAATATACATGGTTATTTGATTATACTTATGGATGTATAAGTAATGGATGTAATATAGCAGATTCAAGTAACTGGGGATATTGGACATCAACGACAGAAGGTGCGGCCGGCTCTGATAGCACTGTATGGCGCGTGGATTGGTATGGCGGCTTGCACACCAACGATGCTTCTAGGACTGACGGCGGTGTCCGCCCAGTTATAACAATACCAAAATCAAGATTATCTTAATACTAAAAAAATAATGTTAATAACATTATTTTTTAAATTAGATAAATTTTGTCGAAATTTGTAGTACGAAAAAAAGATGAAATTAATAAAAAATATGATAAAATATAAAACGATATATTTAATTGGTGTTAGTGCATTCCTTCTTAAAAGAGGGTGGTGATATTATGACAAAAAGAGAAATATCTTTATTTTTAATAATAATTTTATTATTTGTTATAATTTTTACTTTATTATATAGATAATAAAAATGCACTATCACAGGGGGATAGTGCTTTCAAAAAAATCATTTGGAATGTATCTAACTCTTTCAACAATTAGATATATCCTTTTTTATTGTATGAGTAATAACTCATCTGTATACATAATACCATTTAAAAAATTTTTTTTCAATAAGTTTTATATTTAAATTTGCGTTTAAATTTGCAAAAAACGAACATACATTCTATAAATTATGAAATTTTTAGTCAATATATTGTGAATAATAGAACTGCAAGTCATATAAATAATGGTATTTCGGTTTGGGACTAAGCTATTAAATTTTTAAAAATAATAAAACAACAAATTTAATATGAAATATAATAGGATAAAATAATTTGTTCTTTCTTTTGTTTAATGGTATAATAATTAAGAAATGAGGTGTTAAAATGGGATTGACTGCAGGTATTGTTGGTTTACCAAATGTCGGTAAAAGTACGCTATTTAATGCAATTA
The DNA here is from genome assembly GCA_964642345.1 of uncultured Muribaculaceae bacterium. GTDB lineage: Bacteria > Bacillota_I > Bacilli_A > RF39 > UBA660 > CAJOJO01. Next base: position 1,228 of record CAZXOH010000049.1, read on the forward strand.
CAAAGCAAAAAATATTAGCGGCAAATTATCCTTTTGCTACAATAGATCCAAATATTGGAGTAGTAGTAGTACCTGATAAAAGATTAGAATTTTTAAATAAATTATATAATCCGAAATCATTAGTGCCAGCTACAATTGAATATACTGATATAGCAGGATTAGTAAAAGGTGCATCAGTTGGAGAAGGATTAGGGAATAAATTTTTATCACATATAAGAGAAGTAGATGCAATAGTTGAAGTTGTTAGATGCTTTGAAAATAATGATATAATCCATGTTGAAGGAAAAGTGGACCCTATTCGTGATATAGAAATAATTAATGTAGAATTAATGCTTGCTGATTTAGAAGTAATAAATAATAGATTAAATAAAATAGGTAAAAAAGCAGCAATGACTAAAGATAAAGAAACAAAAATAGAAGTTGAATTATTAAACAAAATAAAAGATAACCTTGAAAAAAACATACCACTTAGAGAAGTTGAATTTACAAAAGATGAATTATTTTTGATAAAGGCATTTAACTTATTAACCTTAAAACCAATTATTTATATGGCTAATATTGCTGATACAGACTTAATAAATGATGGTAATGAATATGTTGATGAAGTAAGAGAATATGCTGCTAATGAAAAATCAGAAGTAATCACTGTATCTGCAAAATTAGAATCAGAACTATGTGACTTAACAGAAGAAGAAAGAAATGATTTTTTAAATGATCTTGGAATTAAAGAAGCAGGATTAGAAAAATTAATAACAGCAACTTACAAACTGTTAGGTTTTGCAACGTATTTCACAGCAGGAACAGATGAATGTAAAGCATGGACATATAAAGTTGGAATGAAAGCACCAGAATGTGCGGGAATAATTCATAGTGACTTTGAAAAAGGATTTATAAGAGCTGAAGTAATGAGCTATGAAGATCTAGAAAAATATGGAACAGAATTAAAAGTAAAAGAAGCCGGCAAATTAAGAATTGAAGGAAAAGAATACTTAATGAAAGATGGAGACATTTGTCATTTTAGATTTAATGTATAAAAAGGAGAGATAAAATGAAAACTTATTCAAAAATATTTTTATGGATGTTTATTGGATTATTAGTAACATTCATAACAGGAATTTACGTATCAACAAACGAAAATATATTAACATTTTTATTTCAAAATAATGGATTTATAATTGTTTTAATTGCTGAATTAATTACAGTAATATTTTTAACAGCTAGAATTAAAAAAATGAGCCCTACAACAGCTAGAATATCATTTTTATTATATTCATTCTTAACAGGATTAACATTTTCATCAATATTTTTAATATATGAATTAGGCTCAATAATATTAATATTCTTAGTTGCATCTTTGTTATTCGGAATATTTGCTCTAATTGGAAATTATACATCAATAGATTTAACAAAAATTGGAACATATTTACTTATGATGTTATTTGGTATAATAATTTGTACTTTGATAAATATTTTCTTAAATAATAGTACATTCGATATAATTATTACAATAATATCACTAATTATATTCTTAGGATATGTAGCATATGATATCCAAAAAATTAAACTATTAGAAGATGAAATAGAAGAAGACAATTTAGCAATTTATGGTGCTTTACAATTATATTTAGATTTTATTAATATATTATTAGACTTGTTGAACTTATTTGGAAAAAATAGAGATTAATCTATTTTTTTGTTTAATTATAAGAAAAAATATAATACTAATAATGGTGATTATATGTATTATTTAAATTGTTTTATATTTTATTCAATAATTGGTTACTTATTAGAAACAGGATTAGGAATAATAACAAAAACCAATTATAATAGTGGATTTATGACTGGACCATGGACTCCCATATATGGAATAGGAGTAGTAGCAATTTTACTTTTATCACATTATTTTTTTCTGAATTTACATCTGCCTAGATGGTTAGAAACATTAATAGTATTTTTTATTATTTCAATATTTTTATCATGTATTGAACTAATTGGTGGAATATTAATTGAAAAAAATTTTAATACAATATTTTGGGATTATAGCAATCATAAATATCATATAGGTCATTATATATCATTGGAAATGACTTTTGTTTGGGGTTTAGCAACCATATTATTTATATATATAATAAATCCACTATTTGAAAAAATTGTATTAAAAGTACCATTATCAATAACAATAATAATTTCGATAATAATGTTTTTAGATTTAATATATACATTAAGTAATATTAAAAAATAAACAAAATATAATATTAGAAAC
>CAZXOH010000049.1:3590-7180 GCA_964642345.1 uncultured Muribaculaceae bacterium
AAACAAAATATAATATTAGAAACTATTTACTTTAATAGTTTTTTTTGTTATAATCATTTGCGAGTATTAAATTACTCCTTGCTTCAGATGAAGCCAAAGACCAAGAGGAGGTGTAAAAATGAGAAACTATGAAATTATGTTTATAGTTAGACCAACATTAAGTGAAGATGAAATAAAAAAAGTAAGTAACAATTTTGCTAAAGTAATCAAAGATAATGGTGGAAAAGTAACTGAAACTAAAGAAATGGGACAAAGAGAATTAGCATATGAAATCAAAGATTTCAAAAGTGGATATTACTTTGTATTCCAAGTAGAAGCTAATGATGATAAAGCAGTTAAAGAATTTGACCGTTTAGCTTTAATAAATGGTGATATAGTTCGTCACTTAATAACAAAAATAGGAAAATAGTGAGGTAAAATATGAATAGAGTAATTTTACTAGGAAGATTAACAGCAAAACCAGAAATAAGATATACAGGATCAAATATTCCATATGTTAGATTTACCATTGCTGTTAATAGACAATTTAATAACCAAGATGGAACTAGAGATGCTGATTTTATTAATGTAGTTGCTTGGAGAAAACAAGCCGAAGTTATTTGTAATTACTTTGATAAAGGAAATCAAATTGCAATCGAAGGTCGTTTACAAACAGGAAGTTATGATGGACAAGATGGAACTAAAAGATTTACAACTGATGTTGTATTAGATCAATTTCATTTTGTTGAAAGTAAAAGTGCAAGAACAAATAATGTACCAAGCGAAAGTCCATATGACTATCAAAACAATACATCAGCAAATGATGTTAATATTGAAGAAGATCCATTTGCTGACTTTGGTGATAGTGTATCAATTGATGATAACTTCTTAGAATAGGAGGAAAATAAATGGCTGAATTTTATAGAAAAAAGAAAAAAATATGTCAAATGTGTGCTGGAAAAACAGTAGACTATAAAGATGTTGAAATAATGAAAAAATACATAAGCACTGATAAAGGTAAAATATTACCTAGAAGAATTACAGGAGCTTGTGCAGAACATCAAAGACATATAGCTAATGAAGTAAAAAAAGCGAGATTTATGGCTTTAATACCATTCGTAAAATAAGTACTAATTTTGGTACTTTTTCTTTATTTTATTATAAAAAGAGTATAGTTGTCTATAGATGTTAAATGCTTACAAATAAAGTAATTTATTGTTGTTTAATAACAAATAAAAACAATATTTTTTTTTTTAGTCACTATTTAGTACCTAAAAAAATAATGATATGAAATGTAAGCATTTAAAAATGAGAAGTAAAAAATATTTTTATTGTGATATCTTAAAAAAAGAAATTGATGTCTCAACTTGTTCTTACTGTAAAAATAAAGATTATAAGACTTATTACCCTATAATCAAACTTAATTCCGTTAATTTATTAAAACGGACTTCCAAATAAAAATTCACGGAAAAAGCAAAAAGTAAAAAAATCCCTTGCTTTTCATATAATTATTGTGTATAATGGTTTATGTGTGGCATGCATTGATGTGTGAGGTTGCTGATACACCAGGTTAAGTTGTTAAGAAAATTAAACTGAATATCAGGTTTTTACACGGAGCAAGTCTATACTAAGATATAGGCGAAAGGAGGAACAATATGTCAAAAACTAAAATTAGTATCAAATTAAAAGCTTTTGAACACAAATCATTAGATAAAGCTTGTGCTAAAATAGTTGATACTGTTAAAAGAACTGGCGGCGAAGTAAGTGGACCAATCCCACTACCAACTGAAATTGAAAAAATTACAATTTTAAGAGCAGTTCACAAATATAAAGATTCGAGAGAACAATTCGAAAAAAGAACACACAAAAGACTTATTGTTGTTAACAATCCAAGCAAGGAAACAATAGATGCTTTAACTCATCTAGAAATTCCAAGTGGTGTTGACATTCAAATAAAATTATAGGAGGAAAATATGAAAAAAGGAATCTTAGGTCGTAAAATTGGAATGACTGAAGTATTTACAGAATCTGGTAAATTAATTCCTGTAACAATCGTTTCTGTTGAACCAAATGTTGTAACACAAATTAAAACAGTAGCAAACGATGGTTATGATGCAATTCAACTAGGTTTTGATACAAAAAGAGAAAAGTTAGCGACTAAAGCGTCTGTTGGAATTACCAACAAAGCAAACACTACACCTAAGCGCTTCTTTAAAGAAATTAGAGGTGTAGATGTTAGTGAGTATACTGTAGGACAAGAAGTAAAAGCTGATATCTTTACAGTAGGAGAAGTAGTTGATGTAACAGGAACTACTAAAGGACATGGGTTCCAAGGCGTTATTAAACGTCATGGACAAAGTACTGGACCTATGGGACATGGTTCACATTATCACAGAGGACCAGGTTCAATGGGAACAATGAGACCAATGCGTGTATTTAAAGGTAAAAAATTACCAGGACATATGGGTACATTAACAGCAACTATTCAAAACTTAGAAATAGTTGCAGTTGACTTAGAAAATAATTGCATTTTAGTTAAAGGAAGTATACCAGGACCTAAAAAATCTTTAGTAATAATTAAATCTTCTGTTAAAAATCCAGGTAAAGTAAATGAAAGTGAAAACTTAGTTTGCTATACTGAAAAAGAAACAACTACTGAAGAAACTGTTGAAAATACAGAAACTACAGAAGTAGTAGAAGAAAACTAGGAGGTAATATAGATGACAAAAATATCTGTATTAAATATTAAAGGTGAAAAGGTTAGCGATTTAACTTTAAAAGCAGAAGTTTGGGGAATAGTTCCAAATGATGCAGTATTATATGATGCAATTACATTAGCAAGAAATGCTATGAGACAAGGAACTCATGAAACAAAAACACGTAGTGAAGTAAGTGGTGGAGGAAGAAAACCTTGGAGACAAAAAGGCACAGGTCGTGCTCGTCAAGGTAGTATCCGTGCTGCTCAATGGTATCATGGTGGTATTGTATTTGGACCACATATGAGATCATATGACAAAAAAATGAATAGAAAAGAAAGAAGATTAGCTTTAAAATCAGCTTTAGCTTATAAAGTAATTGATAAAGAATTAATTGTTTTAGATTCAATTAAATTAGAATCAAATAAAACAAAAGAAGTAAAAACAATTCTTTCAAATTTAAAAACAAATAAAAATGTATTAATAGTAGTTGATGAATTAGATGAAAACATTATTTTAGCTACACGTAATTTAAAAAATGTTAATTTACTTCAATCAAATGAAATTAATGCATTAGATATTGTTGCAGCAGATAATATGATTATTACTGAAGCAGCAGTTAAATCTATAGAGGAGGTGCTTGCATAATGAATAACTATAGAGATATTATTAAAGCACCAATCATAACTGAAAAAACTTCAGATTTAGCAAGCAAAAACATTATTACATTTAGTGTTGATGTAAATGCTAACAAAACACAAATCAAACAAGCAATTGAATCAATATTCAATGTTAAAGTTGAAAGTGTAAATACAATAAACGTAAAACCTAAAAAAAGAAGAGTTGGACGTTATGTTGGTAAAACAAATAAAGTAAAAAAAGCAATTGTTAAATTAAAAGAAGGAAGTTCAATTG
>CAZXOH010000050.1:0-7071 GCA_964642345.1 uncultured Muribaculaceae bacterium
GCCAAAGAAAACTATTTAAGACCAAGAAATGCATCATTTATATTTAATATATATTTTAACCAATTTTAAAAATTTGGGTATAGATATAGAAATAATATCAAAAGCAACCGGTTTATCAAAAGAACAAATAGAAAAATTATAAACTTCATTTAATGGAGTTTTTTTGTATAAAATAATATGCTTTTCATAATAATTTGGTGAAATATTAATGGAGTATGAAGTTAAATCTTATTATAACAGTATGGAATTAAACAATATATGTTAATCATATGTTAATCAAATTGACAAATAAGGTAATTGTGATAAAATATTGTTAAATTAGAATATGATGTTTTGATATAATTATAAATACTAAAATATGAGGTGAATTAAAATGAAAAAGAAAAGAAAAATGATCATTTTTTTAATTATGTTAATTTTTTTGTCAATATTTATTTTTTCTTTAATTAAAATAATAAAATGGAAAATTGACTCAAATAAAACAAATAAAGAAATAACATCTATTCAAAAAAATATCGTAGTTGAAGAAATAAAAGATTCAGAAGAGACTGAAATCATAGAAACAACAGAAGAAATAGAAGAAGAAAATCCTTATTGGGATTATATCAATATGAATATGATAAATGTAAACTTTGATGAATTAAAGAAAATTAATTCAGATGTTGTTGGATGGTTACAAGTAAATGGTACAAATATTAATTATCCATTTGTCCAAGCTGAAGATAATAAATATTATCTTACACATAGTTTTAATAAATCGTATAATGAAGCAGGCTGGGTATTCTTAGACTATAGAAACAATAACAATAAAAATACTATTATCTATGCTCATGGTAGAACTGATAAAACAATGTTTGGAACATTAAAAAATTTATTAAATAATGAATGGTTAAGTAATACAAATAATTATGTTATTAAAATGTCTACTGAAAGTGAAAATACATTATGGCAAATATTTAGTGTATATCATATACCTACTACAAGTGATTACTTATCAATTGACTTTAACAATGAAACCGAATACCAAGAATTTTTAGAAATGATTAAAAATAGAAGTAGTTATAATTTTAATACTACTGTTAGTACAAATGATAATATTCTAACATTATCAACTTGTTATAATGATTCTGAAAAAATGGTAGTTCATGCTAAACTTATAAAAAAAGAATCAAAATAACTTATAAGAAAAGAGGGAAAAATATGGTAGATTATATTAATAATTTAATAAAAAATTTTAATTACGATATAAATTATTATGAAAAAAATATATTAGATAAAGAAAAGTTTTTAATAAATTTAAAAAATCAAATCAAAAATATAACTAAAATAATATGTACAACAAATGATATTACATTAAAAAATGATAATATAAAAAAATTAACTAGATATTATGATTTATTATATTATATAAATGGGAAAAAAAATAAAGAAACAATGTATGTCCTTGATAAAGAAATATCTTCTTTACCACCTGTATATGTTGTTAATCAAAAACCAGAATTATTTGAAATCAATTATGATTTATTAAATTTTGATATTAATCAGGGATTAACTGAAGAACAAGCAAAAGAATTATTAAAATGGACAGTAAATAATACAAGAAATAACTTAAATATGTCAAATAATAATCAAGAAAATGTTTATGAAAATAGGTTTTTAGGTGGATTGTGTGGCTTTTCTCAATTTTCCTCATTATATCCACTAAAAAAATTAGGACTAACTATAACTATAAATAATATTGGTGATTTAAATGATTATAGACATGCTTTTGGAACAGTAACCATCCCTATAAATAAAAATGGAAAAATTATTAATAAACATTATTTAATTGATTGTACATATAATCAATTCTTTGATATTCAAAATAATTGTATTAGTAGATATATAAAGAATAGTCCTGGACCTGGATTCTTCATTATTCAAGATGAAAAAAAGATAGAATTTGCTAAAGAATTACTTAAAAATGGATTCGTTGAAGCAAATATGAAAAATTTAGAAAACTATTTAAAACCTTTTTATGCTATGTCATTTTCAAAAGAAGAAATTTGTCAAATTGATGAAAAATTTTCTGAAATAGATATTAGAGATTTATTAGAAAATCATCAAATAGAATTTGATTATACTGAAGATGAATTTATAGAATGGAATATGAATTTAGAAATTGATTTAAAATCTAAAAAGCTTTGATAAATATTAAAGAAAAAATGTAAACAATTGTAAAAAGAATTGAATAACAATTTTTTTTTTTATATAATTAAAATGGTGATGATATGAAAGTAATTTGTATAGGACATGCGGCCTACGATATAACAATTCCCGTTGAAAAATTTATAACCGAAAACACAAAGAATAGATTAGAAGGTATAATAGAATGTGGCGGTGGACCAGCTAATAATGCTGCATACTTATTAGGTAAATGGGGCATGGATGTTACCTTTATAGGAGTAATAGGTAATGATGAATATGGAAAATATATAAAAAAAGAACTAGAAAGTGTTAATGTTGATACTAGATATATACAAGTAAATGATAGATATAAAACAACATCAAGTTTTATAATTGCAAACATGTCAACAGGTAGTAGAACAATATTAACATATCGTTCCAATAAACTAAAATTATCAGATATGAATATTGATTTTGAACCAGACATAATATTAGTTGACGGCCAAGAACCTGAAATGTCAAAAAAAATAATAAAAGAAAATCCAAAAGCAATAAGTATAATAGATGCTGGAAGAGCCACAGATGAAATAATTGAACTTGCTAAAATGGTAGACTATGTTGTTTGTTCTAAAGAATTTGCGGAAACCGTAGCTGACTTCAAATTTGATGATAGAGATGATTATTCATATGATTTAATATGTCAAGCACTAAAACAAGAATTTGAAGGCAAAATCATTGTAACATTAGAAGACAAAGGCTGTGTTTATGAAATAAATGGTCATTTTAAAAAAGTTCCAGGTATAAAAATGGATGCAATCGATACAACCGGTGCAGGGGATATATTTCATGGAGCATTTACTTATGCTATATCAAAAAAATTTCCTTTAGAAGAAGCCTTAAAATTTTCGAACATAGTTGCAGGATTATCAGTAACTAGATTAGGAAGTAAAAATTCTATGTTTAGTTTAGAAGAAATAAAGGAAAAAATGAATGAGCGTAAATAATATATTTACTAAAAATTTGCCAAGTTTAGATTTACATGGTGAAACAAGAGATACAGCTAAGGTTTTAATAAATGATTTTATGAGAGATAATATTAAAATAAAAAATGACAAAATTCTAATCATTCATGGCATTGGGACTGGAATATTAAAAAAAGAAACACAGAACGTTTTATCTAATAATAGAAATGTTTTAGAGTATGGACTAGATTACATGAATGAAGGATGTACGATTGTTCGCCTCAAAATTTGACTTTTTCTTTAAAATATGGTATATTTTATATATCAACAAAGAAATGCAATTTATTTAAAAATATATGATTTATTGACTTTTTTAAAAAAAATGTTCGTTTAAAGTTGACAAATCAATATTTGTGTGATAGTATAGTCGACATAAATTCAAAAAGGGGGAGTATTTATGTATACTGAACAAACAAATTTTTCTATTAAGAATGTAATTTTACAATTCTTATTTGTAGCCTTATTTATATTTATATTAATTTGGCTATTTCCATTAAAAAGTGATTTAAATAAAGCAGTTGAAAGCGTTGAAACAACTGATTTAACTGTTCTTACAGATCGTATTTTTAATGAAAACATTATCTCAATGAAAGATGCAGCTAAGAGCTATTATACAACTTCAAGATTACCAAAAAATGTTGGCGATAAAGTTAAAATGACTTTAAGTGAAATGCTTGAGAAAAAAATAATTTTACCATTCACAGACAAAGATGGTGAAACTTGTAGTTTAACTGATTCATATGTTGAAATAACAAAATATGATGAAGAATTTATAATGAAAGTTAATTTAAAATGTGGTGAAGAAGAAAATTACTTATTAGTTTATATGGGTTGCTACGACTATTGTTCAACAACATTATGTGAAAAAAATACAACAGATGTTGAAAATCCAACAATATATTCTACTAAAAAAGTAAAAGAACAAACAATTACAAATAATACAACTATTAACAATACAACAAACATTGTTAATAACACTACAAATAACAACAATACAACTAATAGTACAGTTAATAATGTTGTTATAAACATCAACACTAAAAAGGATGTTAAACCAAGTCCAACACCTGATCCAGAACCATCTATAGAATATTTATATGAATATAAGAAAACTACAGAAGGTTACTATAAAGAATCAGATTGGTCTGATTGGTCTACAACAGAAGTTAGTGCATCAAAAACAAGAAGTGTTAGAGTAAAAACTGTAACTGAAAATGTAATAAAAGGTTACAATGTTACAAAAGCATATGATTATAGTAAACCAATTTATACAAATAAAGTTACTACAACTGGTACTGAAACAATATTAACTTGTGATAAATGGGAATATGTTTCAGCAGGTACATCAAAACAATATAGTGGTGAATGGCAATATGCTGGATTAGTAACATTATATTCTGTACCAACAAATACTGATACAGTTAAATATGAATTTGTTAGATTTACTGATGAAACTTGTTCAAACTCTTGTAGTTCAACAACAGGTATGATTTATAAAAAATATGTTGCTGGAAGTTCAAGTGTAGATTTATCTACATATGAATGTACTAGTTCATCATATAAAACAATAACTTTATCTACAACAGTTAAATCAATTACAGGATATGAAACTTATGTTGTAAGTAAAGAACCAGTTTATGAAAAAGTAACTAAAAAATATTATAGTTATAAAACAAGAGAATATATTCAAGGTACAACTGATATTAAATGGAGTACATATAATGATACTACATTGCTAGAAGCCGGATATAAATATACTGGTAATAAAAAACAAAAATAATAATTTAAAGATGAAAGGGGTAATATTATGAGTAAAGATTATACTTTAGATATTATGCTTAGAAAATTAGATACTAAAATCAAAACTTTAGAAACAAATCCAAATGTGACACAAGAGGATATTGATTCTGCAGTTAAATTATATAATAACATAATGAATTTAGGAAAATATTCAGAAGAAGATGTAGCTGAATTAGAAGATAGATTAAGAGCTTTTGCTCCTAATCTATCTGTTTCATCTGATAAAAATGATATTCAAAATTTATCTGATGTTTCTCCTAAAAGCTTTAAAGTTAATAAAGGTAAATTAGTCGCTGCTATAGCTGGTAGTGCCTTTACAATTGCAGTTGCTTCAATTGCTGGATGTACGATAAGAAACAATAATGATGAAACAATTGAAATGGTAAGTGAAGAAAATTCATCAATAGTTGAACCTTCTATTGAACCAACAATTGAACCAAAAGTATTAGCTGATAATTTATCATTTGATCCAAATGATAATACAGAATTAGTTAATAGAATGGTAGATTTTATAGCAGATGCCTTATCAAAAGGAATACCTGTTAAAGATGTTATGACAGAAGAAGAAATAAAAATTGCTGAAGATAACGAAGAATCTTTAGTAACAATTCAACAATTAATTGATTTCTATATTGTTATGAATATCGAAGATATTGATCCAGAAGATTACGCAAGATTAAAATATAATTCAAAAACAGCTGAAACAATAACAGATAATTATATGTATTGTGCTAGAATATTTATGACAGATGCTTTAACAGCAACAAATGATACAAAAATTGATTATTCCGAAATAATAGCAGATAAAGATTCATCAGAATCAATTCAAAAATTCGTTGATTATTTAGCTGAATATAACAGTTCTAGTGATAAAAAAACTGTTGGCTCAACAATAAGCAATTATATTGTTTCAAATTATATTAATAGAGATGCTAATTTATATTCAATGTCTGCAAATGAATTCACATATAGAATGATGTTTGTTGCAGATATGATATCTAATAATTCAATTATTCCAAGTGATGTTAATATTATATTAAATGAAGATGGAAAAATTAGTTGCGATATCGAAAAAGAAGATGGAGTTAAAGACAAAACAGAAAAAGCTGAAGAATTTACATCTATCTATAACACTGTTGATGAAAAATTAGAAATTTCTAGAGAATTTATTAATCAAGATTTAACTCTAATTTCTGAAGAAGAAAAGAAAACTGGAGCAGAATTAGAAAAAGAAATAAAAGAACAAATTTTAATTAAAAACGTTAGTTATAATGTTAATCCAAAATTTACTATGGAAACTTCAAAAAGTATTTCTGCAAAGAAGACAACATCTAGTAGTAGTAAATCATATCAAACATTTAAGGATTCAACAGGGAAACAAGTTAATGTTTCTAATGAAGAATTAGCTAAATATGGTGCAACAAATCAAGCTGAATATGAAGCTGCTAAAAAAAGAGAATTTGAAGAAAATGCTAAGAAAGATCCAAATCATACAATAAAAGATACATCAGGAAATGTTGTCGTATCAGGATCAGAAGTTGATACTGAACAATATAATGCTGGATATAAAGCTGGATATGAAGATGGTAATTACTATGATGGAAGTTTTAGACAAAGCAATCCAAAATCAACAAATACTTCATATGTTGCAGGATATGATGTTGGATTTAAAAAAGGACGTAATGATATTAATTCTGTATTAGATTCTTTGAAAAAACAAGAAAGTTCAACAAGCTATGTTGATACGCAAGATAAAGTTGTTGATTCAAATACAACAATCGTTGAATATGATTACACAGGAGATATTACTCCAACTCCTACTCCTTCTGTTGAACCAACACCAGTTCCTTCAATAGAACCAACACCTACACCTTCTACGGATTCAACAAGTTCAACAGAAACAATTGTAGAATATCCTTATGTAGAAAGTGATGAAACTTTTACTGAATTTGAACCAATTCAAGAACAATCTTCATTTGAATCTACATCAGAAACATCTTCTGAAACAACAGAAACAATTGAAGAAATAACATATACTGCAAGTATAAGTAACTTAAAAGCATTAAAAGAAGAATTATTAAAT
>CAZXOH010000051.1:0-7028 GCA_964642345.1 uncultured Muribaculaceae bacterium
ACTACTACCACCTTTATTTATCATTATTTTATTATTAATATAATTTCCAACTATCATTATCAAAAATCAGTAATTTTTTGATAATCCATTCTTTCACTAACTCTAATTGCCTTAATACATTCTAATGTTTCATCTTTTAAATGGCCTCTACTTAATATTTATTTTTATATATAACTAATTTATTATCTTCCATCAATAATCTCCTTTTAGTTTTTCATAATCTCTACAAATTTATTTTTTTCAATATCCACATCATATTTATATATTAAATCATCAAAAGAATTTATCCAATTTTTGTATTCCAATATTTTTTTAATTTACTTATAAAAACACCTTCAATTTAATCTATTTAAGTATAACATAAAAAGGATAAATTTTAAATCTATCCAATTATTAATTATCATATATTATTCGCTTCTTAATGCTTCAACTGGGTCTTTTTTACTTGCCATTTTTGATGGAATTGTTCCCGCAATTAAAGTTAATCCTGCACTTATTAATATTAATAAAATTGCTCCTATAAAAGGCATAGATGCTATATTATCAATTTTAAACGATGATTTTACAATTACATTAATTAGTAAATTAATTAATAATGTTACACTAATACCTAATATTCCTGATATTAGTCCTTCAATTATTGCTTCAGCTTTAAAAACCCTAGCTACATCTTTTTTGCTTGCACCAATGGCTCTTAAAATACCTATTTCCCTAGTTCTTTCTAAAACAGAAATATATGTAATTATAGAAATCATAATACCTGATACAACTAATGATATAGCAACAACAGCAATTAAAATATATGAAACAATATTTATTGCAGTTGTTAAACCTGAAAGTAATACTTCAGTTAAATCAGTATATTTAAGTTTATCTTCCTCACTTACTTCATTATTATAATTATTTATTATTTCTTTTAATTTTGTTTTAGCTTCAAAATTTTTAGGATAAATATTTATTTCAGATGGATTTTCCATATTTGCTATTCCCAATAAACTTAAATTATCTTCATAACTTGAGTTTATATTATCAAATTTTTCTCCTGTTAAAACATTAATTTCTTTATTTTCTAATTGTTCTTGAGTTATTTCTTTTTCATTTATATTAGAAATAATATATTCGATTAATTTATCAGTATATCCCATAAAACCTGATTTAGGACTGCTTTTTATGTCTTCTTTTACTTTTATAATTCCTACTACTTCAAGATCTATACCATTCTCATATAAATATTCTAAATATTCATCATCATTACTTTTATCAATCCATTTTCCATTTTCTTTTACATAATAATCTGAATTTAAAATTAATTTATATTTTTTTCCAATTAATTCATCATAATCATAAGAAGTATTTTGAATATCAATTTTTTCTCCTTGTGATATCTTATTTAAAATATTACCCAATTCTTCATTATCTTTAATTCCTAAAGAATATACAACAGATAAAGGTATTTGATTATTTTCATCAACTACTAATACCAACTCATTATATTTTTCAGGTAATTTTCCTGATACTAAATCATATTGATCATTTATCATTTCTTCATCATTAACTAATTCAGCAAAACTATTCGTAATCAAAGATGTTTCTTGACCTAATTCATCATAAGTAGATTTTCTACTACTAACATTATTAATATTATTATTTTCATCTTTATTATATATTTGTAGGTCAATATCATATGTATATTGAATATTTGTAGCATATTTTGATATTTTTTCTTCATTTTCTTCTAAATATATTTTAAATTTAGATAAATTATTTTTATGAATTTTTGATTTTTCAGTAACATATGTACTCTTTGAAATATCATCTTTAGTAGTTATCTTAGATTTATCAATATTACTTGTATCCGAAACTATCAAATCTTGTGTAAAACTGATATCTGCATAATTTTCTTGCATTGAAATAGCTTCACTTGCTAAAACATCTTTCTGCATATCATCTATATATTCCCTTGTTCCATTTGATATAGATAATATTAAGGCTATACCTATAATTCCAATACTTCCTGCAATAGAAGTTAAAATTGTTCTACCTTTTTTTGTCATCAAATTATTTAAACTTAATGATAAAGAAGTTAAGAATCCCATTGATGTTTTTTTAGTATTTTTTTCATCACTTTTTTCTTGTTGACATTCTTCACCATTATATGGATTATTATCTCCTATAATATGGCCATCCTTTAATTTAATAATTCTTGTAGAATATTGTTCAGCAAGTTCAGGATTGTGTGTTACCATAATAACTAATTTTTCTTTAGCAATATCTTTTAATAAATCCATTATTTGAATACTTGTTTCTGAATCTAATGCTCCTGTTGGTTCATCTGCCAATATTATATCTGGATTATTTACTAATGCTCTTGCAATAGCAACTCTTTGCATTTGTCCACCAGACAATTGACTTGGTCTTTTTTTCAAATGATCTTCAAGTCCTACTTTTATTAATGCCTCTTTAGCAATACGAATTCTTTTTGCCTTTGAAATTCCTGACAAAGTTAAAGCAAGTTCTACATTTTCTAATATAGATTGATGTGGTATTAAATTATAACTTTGAAAAATAAAACCAATTTTATGATTTCTATATATATCCCAATCACAATCTTTATATTGCTTTGTACTCTTTTTATTAATAATTAAATCTCCTGATGTATAATGGTCAAGTCCACCAATTATATTTAATAATGTAGTTTTACCACTTCCACTTTGTCCTAAAATAGATACAAATTCATTTGATCTAAAATTTATATTAATGTTATCTAATGCTTTTTGATAAATTACTTCTGTTTTATAAATTTTAGTAATATTTTTTAATTCTAACATTTTTTCACCTTTTCCTTTTCTTTTTTTACTTTATCAATACAATTTTAATTATGATAATTAATTTTATTTAAATTAACTTTTTTGAATTTGACTTGAAATATTATATCATAATTATTTGAAATGAAGAAATATATATACGATAAAGTTGCAATTTTTAGAAAAGAAGTAATGAATAATGATATTTCTTCATTTCGAATACATTATAACAAGTTATTTTTTAGTTGTAAAATGACCAATTTTGTTAATTTGTATACAAATTGTATTAAATTGGTCTAGTCAATTTTCTAAATTGGTCTAGCCAATTTTGATTTTTGGTAAAAATTTAAATTTTTTTTAAATTAAAACATACAAAAATAGGATTAAAAATCCTATTTCCATCTATTTAATACGTCACAATTACTACTTGTAGGTTCTGGATTTGGTAAATCCATCTTAATTATAATTGGAACCTTAAAAGCTTTACCAAAAGCAACACAAGTACCAGGTTGTAATGTTTTTTGCATTTCAACAATTTCTGAACTTATATTAGGTAACATTTTTCTAATATACTCTAAATCTCTTGGATGATTCATTTTAAAAATCATAAAATTACTAACTTGCGAAATAACAGTTTCCGAAATTTCAACAGGTCTTTGACTTATTAGGTTAAAAATCAATCCATACTTTCTTCCTTCTTTAGCAACTCTTTCAAAAATATTATAACCTAGTAAAAAATTATCAGTATCATTTTGAACATATCTATGAGCTTCTTCTAAAAAAACATGAAATGGAATTGAAGCTCTAACTTTTAATCTTTTAGTAAAATCAAAAAGCATTTTTGTATAAATTTTTGTAATTGTTTTTGCTAAAGAATCATCTATATCTTCTAAATTAAAATTAATTATTTGCGCTTTTCTACCATTTGAACAAGCAACCAAACTAGAAATATATGAATTAATATCAATATATTTTGGATAAGTAAAATATTTAGCTGATGGACTAATTGCTAAAGCATGTAATCTAACTTTTAATGTAATAGCGTCATTATAGGCTTTATCATTTCTAAGTAGTCCTTCACTTATTAATGTAAAATTTAACGCTTTTTCTAAATCATCTAAAGTAAAATAATTTGCTTGCTTTGCTTCATATCTATCTAATTCTTCATCAATAAATCCTGCAATATATTGAGTAATTAAAATACTTTCAACAAATTGACCATCTTTATCAATAATTAAACATTCTCTAAATTTACGAGTGTAACCTACTCCTTGAACTATAGCTTCAGAATTAAATTCATTGGTACTACAACTTGCAAGTAATGAATAAATATCATTTCTTTTGCTTGGAGAAGATTGATTTGTATATAGTATTGTCATTAAAGCTTTTGCTATTAAATGATTTTTATATTTTAAAGCTTGTTCATCTGATTCAGAAAAAATACTTGCTAACTTAAGCATTCTTTCTATAATTGGAATCTGAGAATGAGTTTCAGCTCTGAGTAATAAAGCAAAATCATCAACTGTCATTAACCATAATGGAATTCTTAATAATTCTCCCTCAGGATCATTAAAATTAGTTGTATAATATTTAAAATTAAAATCAGGATTAATTTTATTTAATTCTTTAAATGCATTATGATATTCACCATATGCATCAAATATCATAAAATTAGATTTAAATGGCTGAACACCAGTAAAAACATTTTGTAGTAATCTAGCTACTCCATAAGATTTACCACTACCAGTATTTCCAAATACAGCAAAATGGTTACTAAATAAATCATTGACATTTACTCTAACATCAACATCATCATATAAAGGTGATTTCCCTAAATACATGGAAGTATCATGATTATTATCACCAATAACTAAATCTAATTCTTCTTTAGTAATAATTCTAATTTTGGAATTTAAACTAGGTTTTCTTATAACACCACCAATGAATCTATTATTAACAAATTCACCTTGAAAATCAACTTTTACAACATTACTATCAATATCTTCAACTGATGCTACTATTCTTCTTTCATTGTCTTCTAATATTAAATGCATATTCATTAAGCTAGTATTTATTTCACCACTTATTTTAATATTTGCGGAACTGTTACTTATATAAACAATTTTCTCAAACACTATAACACCCTCTTTATATTATTTCTTCTATTTCTTTTTGTAATTCTTTATTTAACTTTTTACTTATTTTTAAAATTTTCTTGTTTTTTTCATTTATTTTTAATTTTTCTTCATAATAATTTAGTTTTTCACATGCGTCTTTTATATGTTTATGAATAGCATTCCTTGTAATATCTTCATTTTCACTTATTTCTGATAAAGATAAATTATTAAAATAATAATCTTCAAAGTATTTTTGTTGTTTATCAGTCAATAAGGAACTATAGATATCATATAAATCAATTAAATATAATCTTTCTTTCATATATTAAATATCTCTAATATTATAACTAATATTCCACATAAACCATATAAAATTGATATAAATTTATTTTTTGATAATCTTATGTTATTAATAGACATAAGTATCAATAATATACCTGCAATATAACTAACTAATGGTAATAATTCTTTTATAAAAAAGGACATTAAAAATATTATTACTAGCAATACAAATATTATGAATTGACTAAATACTAATAAATCTTTATTTATTTGTTTCATATTTTACTCCATTTCTTTAAATAATCCATATATGTATTTTTCAATATCAAAAACTCTTAAATCTTCTTTTTTTTCACCTAATCCTACAAATTTAACTGGAATATCAACACTATCTTTAATAGCTAAAACAATTCCTCCTTTAGCCGTTCCATCTAATTTTGTTAAGACAATTCCAGTAATATTTGTTATTTCTTTAAAACTATTTGCCTGACTTATTCCATTTTGACCAGTTGTAGCATCTATTACTAATAATGTTTCATGAGGAGCACCTGGAATTATATTACCAATTACTTTATTCATTTTTTCTAATTCATTCATCAAATTAACTTTATTTTGAAGTCTACCTGCTGTATCTATTAAAACAACATCATAATTTTCATTTTTAGCTTTATTTAAGCCATCAAATATTACACTTGATGGATCTTTATTTTCACTAGATACAACATCAATTTCTAATTTATTTCCCCATTCTATTAATTGTTCAATTGCTCCTGCCCTAAATGTATCTCCAGCTATTAACAGGATTTTTTTCCCTTCATTTTTAAGTTTATAAGCAATTTTCCCAATTGAAGTTGTTTTTCCAACTCCATTTACACCAACAAATAATACTACTGTTGGACCTTCATTAGAATAATTAATTTTATTTACGATAATTTCATTTTGAACATATATTATGAACATTTCATCAACAATTATTTCTTTTAATTCATTAACTGATGTGATATTTTCTTTTTTAACTCTATTTTTTAATTTTTCTACAAATTTTACTACGGTGTTAACACCAATATCAGCAGTTATTAAAATATCTTCTAATTCTTCATAATATTCATCATTTATTTTATTATGTTTCATGTTAAGTAAATTAAGTTTAGAAGTAAATTCTTTTCTTGTTTTTTCTAATCCTTTGTCATATAACTCAACTTCTTGTTTTTCTTCTTTTTTAAAAACATTTTTTAATTTATCAAAAAATCCCATTGTACCCACCTACCATATATAATATTACACTATTTTTAAGTAAAAATCTACTTTAAATTTACTAATTTAGTAGTAATTAAAACAAAATAAAACATTTTTTAAATTTTCCAATATGAAAAAAATAGATGTTTAATCTATTTTAAATTATTTAATATTAATAAAATAAAGATATTTGTAGCATATGAAAATTTTACTCCAAAAGCTCTACTAAATTCATATAGTGCAGCAATTTTATCGACACCACTTACAATCCAACTTTCAGCATATTTAGGTAATACTTTATAAATTGGAAACATATGTGATTCAATAATATTTTTTGTTTTATCATCTATATCAAAATATTTTTTAGCATTCATAACAGCATATTTAGGATGAACAAATGTTGAAATAAATCTTTCTTTTAATGTTCTATTTTCCTTACTAATAAAAAAATCGTGTAACAATCCTGCTCTTGCAGTTGTTTCATAATCTAATTTTAATAATTTTGATATTTTATATGAATAATATGAAACTCTTAGTGAATGATCTAATCTTGTCATTCCATGATGTTCTATCGTATCTAATTCATTAA
>CAZXOH010000052.1:0-7019 GCA_964642345.1 uncultured Muribaculaceae bacterium
AGAATTATATTTAAGAAACAATTACAATCATTATAACAACAACTTACAATTTATAGATTAGTTTGAAATACAACTAATCTTTTTATGTGCCAAATTGCACAAAAAAACTAACTATTTCTAGTTAGCGTTGCACTCAGAAGTTAATTTCCGAGTATCAATCAATCTGGTGCCAATTATAAGAATCGAACTTATCTCTAATCATTACGAGGGATTTGTTTTACCACTAAACTAAATTGGCATTAAAAAACAATATTAAATATTGATTTAATATCTATATGGTGATCCGTATGAGGTTCGAACTCATGAATATTGCCTTGAGAGGGCAACGTGTTAAACCACTTCACCAACGGACCAGCTAATTAATTATATCATACAAAAAAACTATTTTTCAATAGTAATCTCTCCACTAAATTCATATTTGTAATCATTTATTAATTTATCTATATTATTATCTAATTTTTCAATATTAAAAACTATATCATTAATTTGATATTCATTAGTTAGATAATCAATTTTATGACAAATATTTTTAAAATCTTTTTTATTTATTTTACCATCTAAATTAATATATAACTTATTACTATTATAAATTAGATTACTTTTCATATTATCACCTACTATACTATAACATAATAAAAATATTAAAAAAATGGCTTCGACAAAACTAGAAATAATCTTTTAAAATAAGACAAACTGTGATATAATCAACACATAAGGTGATGTTATGAAAATAATCAGTATTTTTATTGGAAAATTAATAATAATAGCCGGAAACATTTTAAAAAGAGGAAGTGTTTTACCTGGATTTGTAGCACTAAAATTAAATAAAAATTTATTAAATCAATTTGAATTGCCAAACAAAATAATAGCTGTAACTGGAAGTAATGGTAAAGGTTCAACATCTAATATGATAGCATCAATATTTAAAAATCAAGGGTACAAAGTAACATACAATAATAAAGATTCAAATTTAATAGAAGGAATTACAACTGCACTATTAAATGATTCAAACTTAAATGGAAAAATCAAAACAGATGTACTTGTTATGGAAGTTGATGAAAGATACGCTAAATACATATTTAAATCAATTAAACCAAATGTATTAGTCATCACAAATATATGTCGTGATCAACCACCTAGACAAGGTGACTATGACTTAGTATCAAATGAAATCCTAAAAGCAATTCAAAATGATATAATATTAGTACTAAATGGTGATGATCCAATACTAAGAAAATTTGCAACTAGAAATATTATATATTATGGAATTGAAAAAAATAAATATTCATATATAAAAAATAAATTTAACAATTTAAATATTAACTACTGTCCTATTTGCAATAATAAACTAAAATATAATTATTACACATTTGAAAATAATGGTGATTATTATTGTACAAAATGTGATTTTAAAAGACCTAAATTAGAAATTAAAGCAACAAATTTAAACTATGAAAAAAATGAAATGATAATAAATAATAAATATAAAATTAATATTCCATATAATATATTATTTGGAGTATATAATACTTTAGCTACTCTTACTGTAAGTGAAATTTATAAATTAGATATTAATAAATCTATTGAAACAATAAATAATATTCCTCAAAACAAAAAAATATACAATACTTTTAATTATAAAAATCGATTAATAACTGTTTTAAATAATAAAAATGAAAATAATACTACATTCAATCAATCGCTATTATATATAGATAGATTTAAAGAATTAAAAACAATTATAATTGGTTGGAAAGAAATAAGTAGAAGATATAAATATAATGATATTTCTTGGCTATATGATATAGATTTTGAAATACTAAATAAACATAAAATTGATAAAATAATATGTGTTGGTGATAATTGTTATGATATAGCAGCTAGAATAGATTTAGCAAACATAGAAAAAAACAAAATAATTACATTTAATAATTTAGAAGAAGCAACAAAATATTTAAAAAACAAAACCAAAGGAAATATTTATGGAATATTAAATTTTGATTATGTAAAACCCTTTAATAAATTAATGAACGAGGTGCGAAATGACAATTAATATTATGCATTTATACTATGATTTATTGAATTTATATGGTGAATCAGGAAATATTAAAATATTAAAAAAATATTTTGAAAATCAAGGAATAAAAGTCAATATTCATTTTATAACAATTAATGATAATATATGTTTAGATAATATTGATATAATTTATATTGGTAATGGAACAAAAAATAATCAGCTGTTAGCACTTAATCATTTAAAAAAATATAAAAAAAATATAAAAGAATATATTGAAAATAATAAAATAATTATTAGTACTGGTAATTCATTAGAATTATTTGGACGTAAAATTGATAATATAGCTGCATTAAATATATTTAATTATAATTCAGAAAATAAAGGCTTTAGAATAGTTGATGAAGTAATATTTAAAAGTACTTTATTTGATGAATATATTATAGGATTTCAAAATCAAGAAAAAATACTTAATATAAATGAAAATCACTTATTTAAAGTAATTAAAGGTACAGGAGATTATCCAAATAGTTTATATGAAGGATATAAATATAAAAATTTCTATGGAACACATTTAATTGGACCGCTTTTAGTAAGAAATCCAAAATTATTAAAATATATTTGTAATAATTTAATTAAAGAAAAAAATAATAATTTTAAAATTAAAAATATTCAAAATTTTGAAAATAAAGCATACACTTGTTATATAGAAAAAAATTTAGAGTAATCTAAATTTTTAAATAATTAGGATTTTTACCTAACCCTGGTAACATCATTACATTACCCATATATACAATTATAAATCCAGCTCCATTACTTATACTAATATCTGTAATTGTCATCTCATTATTCTTTGGATAACCTAATTTTTTAGAATCATCAGTTATACTATATGGAGTTTTAGCAAGACAAATTGGTAATTTATATTTATCATAAAATTTAATTTTTTCTAAAACATTATTATCATAATTAATTTTATTACAATCAAAATATTGTAATAATTTTTTTATTTTATTTTCTAGTGTGTCATTTAAAGAATAAATTTCATTATTTATTTTATTTTCATTTAATTTTAAAATTAAATTTGCTAAAGCTAAACAACCATCTTCTCCATCTTTATACATTGTTGATATTACAAATGGAACATTTAATTTATTACAATAATTTTCTACTTTTTTTATTTCTTCTAATGTATCACTTTCAAATTTATTAAGAGAAACAATAACATTACTATTAAATTTTTTCATATTATTTATATGATATTCTAAATTAGACAAACCATTATTATATTTAATACTTTGAATTGTTACATTAATTACAACAGCATCTGGATATATATTATTATCTCTACATTTTATATCAAAAAATTTAATTGCACCCATATCACTACCAAATCCAGCTTCAGTAATTACATAATCAGCTATATTTAATCCTAAATTAGTAGCAATTAATGAATTACAACCATGAGCTATATTAGCAAATGGGCCACCATGAATGATTACAGGATTTTCATATAATGATTGAACTAAATTAGGTTTAAATGCTTCTTTAAGCAAAATATATAATGCATTTACACAATTTAAATCTTTTGCAAAAATTTCCTTTTTTTCTTTAGTATATCCTATTATAATATTACCTAACCTTATTTTTAAATCATTTAGATTTCTTGCTAAACAAAGTATTGCCATTATTTCAGAAGCTGGAGTTATAATAAATGATTCATTTCTTTTTTTTAATTTGACATTTCTTAATTCACGATCATTTATATCTATACATCTTTTAAATACAACTTTGTCTATTTTTAATTCATTACCTTGAAATATATGATTATCTATGATTGCACACAATAAATTGTTTGCACATGTTATAGCATGAAAATCTCCTGTAAAATGTAAATTAATGTCTTCTTCAGGAATGACTATTGCTTTCCCACCACCTGTTGCTCCCCCTTTACTTCCAAAGACAGGTCCTAAGGATGGTTCTCTTAATAAAGCAACACTTTTTTTATTTAATTTATTTAATGAATCATTTAATCCAATTGTTAATGTAGTTTTACCTTCTCCATATGGAGTAGGATTCACTGATGTAATTAATATTAATTTCCCTTTTTTTTGATTTTTAATACTATTAATTTTAGCTTTATAATTTCCATATAATTCAATATCTTTTATTTCTAAAGTATCTGCTATTTCATTTATTTTTTTCATTGTTAGCCTCCCAGAAAAAAATAGGATAATCCTATTTATTTATTATAAATATAAATCTATCTAAGCCCTGTAAGTCTTGTTCAATTGTAATTATTGAATTTGGAAAATATTTTTCAGCAAATTCTTTAATACTTTTACCTTGTTTTTGACCTATTTCAAAAGCAATAATACTTTTTTCTTTTAAATATTTTTTACTATTTTTAATTATTTCTTTATAAAAATATAAACCATTATCTTCAGCATATAATGCTATATTAGGTTCATTATTTTTTACAATTTCCATTATTTCTTCATCATAAGCAATATAAGGTGGATTAGAAATAATAACATCATATTTTTTATTTAAAGGTTCTAATAAGTTTCCTTGATATAAGTTAATATTCAATTCATATTTTTCAATATTTTTTTTTGCAACAACTAAAGCCTTTTTTGATATATCTACTGCATCTACATTACAATTTAATTCTTTTTTTAAAGTAATTGCTATACAACCTGATCCAGTTCCTATATCTACTATATCAATTTTTTTATCGAATATTTTTTTTATATAACTAATTGTTTTTTCTACTAATAATTCGGTTTCAAATCTTGGTATTAATACATCTTCATTTATATCAATTATATTTCCATAAAAATTGACATTACCAATTACATATTGAATTGGTGTTTTATTTTTTACAGCTTTTACTTGTTTTTTAAACATTTCTATTATTTCTTTATCAATTTTTTTATTTAAATAATTTAATAATTCTAAAGAATTTAAATCTAACAAATTGGATAATAAAATATTTACTAAATCTGAATGAATGTATTTTTTACCATATATAATTAATTCTTCTACTGTCATAATTACCTATTTTATGAAGAAAAAAAATATTCCTTGTAAAAACATAAATACACTACTTGGGATTAAGATATAAATTACTTTTTTCATATCTTCTTTTAATATATATTTATATAATATATAGTTTAATATTATATTAATTATAACAATCATAAATAATATTGTTATGTCTAAGATTGTTGAAAATGAACAATTTACTGACATTATTAAATAATTCATCAATCCATAAAAACTAATTAAAGCTAAAAATATATTTGTCATTATACTTATAGTAAAATATTTTTTCATTATTCACCTCTTAATTTACGATTTTGGTCTTCAGTTATTAGTGCATCTATTACTTTATCAATATCACCATTCATAACTCTATCTAAAGTATTTAATGTAAATCCAATTCTATGATCTGTTACCCTATTTTGAGGATAGTTATAAGTTCTTATTTTTTCTGACCTATCACCAGTTCCGATTTTGCTTCTTCTTTCTGCCCCCATTTTTTCTTGTTCTTGTTGTTCATAATAATCATATAATCTTGTTTGTAATATTTTTATTGCTTTTTCCTTATTTTTTATTTGTGATCTTTCTGTTTGGGAATATACAACAATACCTGTTGGAATATGTGTTAATCTTACAGCTGAGTCTGTTGTATTTACTCCTTGACCACCACAACCTGAACTTCTAGTTATATCAATTCTAACTTCATTCATATCTAAACTAAAGTCTACTTCTTCGGCTTCAGGCATAACTAAAACTGTTGCTGTTGAAGTATGAACTCTTCCTTGAGTTTCAGTTACAGGAACTCTTTGAACTCTATGAGCACCAGATTCATATTTTAATTTTGAATAAACATTTTCACCTTTAACCATAAAGCTTATTAAAGTATATCCTCCTGCTTCAGAATGTTCTTCATCTAATATCTCAATTTTCCATCCTTCTTTTTCTGCTAATTTTTTATACATTTCATATAAGTCTCCAGCAAAAATATTTCCTTCATCTCCACCAGCTGCTCCTCTAATTTCAACAATTACGTTTTTTCCATCATTTGGATCTTTAGGAAGTAATACAATTTCTATTTCTTTTTTTAATTCTTCCAAATGATTTTCTAGTTTATTTAATTCTTCTTTAGCCATTTCTCCTATTTCAGGATCTTTTGTCATTTCTTTAGTATCTTCAATATCATTAATTACTTTTTTATATTCTTGATAAATATTATATGCATCTTTTAATGAAGCTTGTTCTTTTGTTATTCTTAATGTTTCTTTTACATTACTAATAACTTCTGGTTTCATTAATTCTTCATTTAATTCATTATATTTTTTTTCAATGTTTTCTAATCTTTCAATCATATTAAACATCCTTTCGATTTCTATTAAATTATACTATAAATATTATAATTTATCAATCAAGTAGAAAATAAATTAATATATTCAAGAAAAAAAGTAGCTTAACTACTCATACCAATAGATATAATGTACAAAGATATAACAATCCTAAAAGACTCATTACTAAGCTCAATAGCATTGGTTCTGCATATCCTAATTCTATATTTTCATATAGTTTAGCTTTTCCATTTCTTTTTACTTTTTGTTTTCCTTTTTTTTCTCCGTTTATTTCTGGATTTTCTTTTTGAATTTCTGGATAAGCATATACAGCATTACAATAATCACTTGCTACAGATTTTGGTAATATTCCTTCATTAATATCTCTTTCTAATAAAGTTGGATCATTAATATATTGTGTCAACAATTCTATATTAATATTAGGTTTTATTTCTTTTTCTGGTTCTTCTTCAAATATATCTTCTAATTCATCAAAATTTTTCATATCATCACCTATGATAATTATATCAAAGAAAAGAAAAAAATCAAATATTCCTTTACATTTGATTTATATTTTTCTATTCTTAAAATAAAATTATAATTTTTCTATTTGTTCTTTTGATAAACCGGTTGCTTTT
>CAZXOH010000053.1:0-6984 GCA_964642345.1 uncultured Muribaculaceae bacterium
ACTATTTCTACTCTCCTATTTATATCATACCCCCCCCCCAGGCACTTCTGTCAAGTAGAATTTTTGTTCGCTTTTTTGCAATTTTATACAACTTTTTGTAAATTAAAATATACAAAAAATAGTGTTTTTTCACACTATTTATAAATTTTATATTCAATCTTTGATGAATCATTTTTAGAATATATTGCCTTAATCATTACCTTTGAAGTCGTATAAATAACATTTTTTAAAAATCTTATTTCTTTATTAAGATCAAATTGTTCTTTAGTTATATGCCAATAAGGTGCATCTTTAATAATACTTTTACCTTTAATAATCCATTCATCAGTTATCCCTAAAACAAAAGTATAAGGAATCATATCATAGAAATAATTAAAATTTTCTTTTTGTTTTTCTTCTATTTCTTTAGGGCTCATACTAAGTAATCCAATTTTAAAAGCATTGATTTCTGCTAAATTTTTATTTCCGTATAAAGTTCTAATTGGAATTTTTTTATAAAGAAATATAGCAATAAATATAAACAATAATTGTAATAAATAAATTACTATTAATTTTGTTTGTCCATTTAAACTATAAACACTAATAAATGCTATTGCAAAAAATAATATGAAACCAAAAATTTTTTTTGAAATTCCCTTAGTATCGAGAATTAACATAATAGCAATACCAAACCCCATTAAAAAGGATGAAACAGGTACTAATAAATAAGAATTAGTCATTTGTTTAATAGGTTCAATATTTAATAATAAAACACAAATTGATAATAAAATTAACGATATTTTTTTAATCTTATTAATTTCTACATTAAACAACTTTAATTTATTTTCTTTATTATCTATCATTTTTTTTGTATCAATTATTTTACTACTATATCCATATTCTATATCTTTAAGTTCAACAATATCATTTTCTTTAAATATACCTTCAAATAATAATTTTTGAACAGCATTATTACCATCATAATTTTTATTTTTTATAAATCTAAAAGTATTTTGAGAGCCTAGTTTATAACCATCTTCATTTTCTTCTATACTTAAATACCCTTTATTTGCTAAAAAAATCAAATCAGTAATTAAATCATTTTCTTCAGTTAAACCTTTATATAAGAAAGCAATTTCAACAGGATCAAAATTATTAGGAATAGCATTCGTTATTTCTTGTTTAAATTTATTTTTTCTAGCATATTTCCACCAATAAATAAAAATTATAACTAACGTAATTAAAGGAAATAATAAATATAAAAATTTTAAATAATTAAAATTATCTGAAACATTAACAAAGTAATTATTAGGAAATTCAATTCTAATAGTAAATTTTTGATTTTCATTTAACATAATATTTAAATACCCTGTAATAACATTATTTTCAATATTATAAGTAACATCATCTCTAGATAAATTATATTCATCATCAATAGCAAAATTAATATCATTTATTTTAGCATCTTCTGGTAAAGTTATTTCAAAATTAATATTTGAAGCAACAGTATCTAAATTAACTATATTATAATAAAATTCATCATAACTATTTGACTTATCTTTACCTAAATTATAATTATACTTTAATTTAATAGTTTCGATTGTATCTTTTTTACCAGTTAATCCTAATTTAATTGTTTCACTATTACTTGAAGATTTAGTTTTGACCAATTTTTCTGATGAAATGTTTTCTAATTTGGAATCAATATAAGTCTTACTACCATCTTTTCTATATGCAAAATACTTTTTATTAATAATTTTTTCAAATTCATCAGTTTTTTCAATAATATATAGATTTATATTTTCTTCAACATTTGCAGTTCTATTCTTTTTAATATCAATTAATGATTCTATTCCAATTATCTCAGTAGATGCTGCAAATAAATTAATTGGAAACAATAAAAGTAATGCACAAAAATACAATAATTTTTTCATCACTAACCACATCCCTATTATGATACAATTATACCACATTAGTCATACTAATACAATGAAAAAATTTCTGTTCAAAAAAGAAGCATTAAGCTTCTTCAAATTGAGAATTATATAAACTTGCATAAAAACCATTTTTAGCTAACAATTCTTTATGATTACCAGTTTCTATAATATCCCCATCTTTCATAACTAATATTAAATCTGCATTTTTAATTGTTGATAATCTATGTGCGATTATAAAACTAGTTCTTCCTTCCATTAATTTGTCCATTGCTTTTTGAATTAAAATTTCAGTTCTTGTATCAACACTAGATGTAGCTTCATCTAAAATTAATATTTTAGGATTTGCTAAAATAGCACGAGCAATAGTTAATAATTGTTTTTGACCATTAGAAATATTATTTGTTTCTTCATTTAATTCCATATTGTATCCATCTGGTAAAGTTTGAATAAAATGATGAACATATGCAGATTTAGCAGCATCAATTACTTCATCGTCAGTAGCATCTAATCTACCATATCTTAAATTTTCCATAATTGTTCCATTAAATAGCCATGTATCTTGTAAAACCATACCAAAAATTTTTCTTAATTCTTTTCTTTTAAACTTATTTATATTAATTCCATCAATTAATATTTCTCCATCATTAACATTGTAAAATCTCATTAATAATTTAACCATTGTAGTCTTTCCAGCACCAGTTGGTCCTACAATTGCAATTTTTTGACCTTGTTTAACTTTCGCACTAAAATTATTAATTATAATTTTATCATCATCATATCCAAATTTAACATTTTTAAATTCAACATTGCCTTTAATAGACTCGATTGGAATTGGATTTGTTTTATTATATACTTCTTCTTCCTCAGCTAAAAATTCAAATATTCTTTCAGCTGCAGCAATCATAGATTGAACCATATTAGAAATTTGGGCAATTTGTGAAATTGGTTGTGTAAATTGTTTATTATATTGAATAAATGATTGAATATTACCAACAGTAATTTTTCCCTTGATAGCATAATATCCACCTACTAAAGCAACCATAACATAACCTAAGTTACCAATAAAAGTCATTATTGGATGCATAAGTCCAGAAATAAATTGACTTTTCCAAGATGAATCATATAGTTTTTCATTATATTTTTCAAAGTCATTTATCATTTTTTCTTCGGCATTAAATACTTTTATAACACTATGTCCTGAATACATTTCTTCAACTGAACCATTAACATTTCCTAAATATTTTTGATTATCTAAGAAATATTTTTGACTATATTTAAATACCTTTCCAACTAATACTAAACATACAGGTAAAATCAATATTGATAATAATGTCATAGGAATACTTATGGTAATCATCATATATAATATACCAACTATTGTTACAATTGAAGTTATTATTTGAGAACCACATTGATTTAATGATTGACTCAAAGTATCAACATCATTAGTAACAATTGATAAAATTTCTCCATTTGTTTTTTTATCAAAATATTTCATTGGTAATCTATTAATTTTTTCAGATATTTCTTTTCGCATTCTATATGATGTTTTACTAGTTATTTTAGCCATTACAATACCTTCTATATATGAGAAGATTGTACTTATAACGTATAAAATTAAAGTAATGATTAAAATTTCTCCAATTTTATCAAAATTAATTCCTCCACTACCAGATATTTTACTAATTAAACCATTAAATAATTCTGTTGTAGCATTTCCTAATATTTTAGGGCTTACAATTGAAAATATTGTTGAACCAATCGCAAAAACCCAAACAATTATAAAAGCAATTTTATAATTAGATATATAACTAATTAATTTTTTTAAGGTTCCTTTAAAATCTTTAGCTTTTGAAGTTGGAGCCATATTTGGTTTCATTGGGCCTTTTTCTTTACTCATTTTCTAACTCCTCCTTACTTAATTGTGAAAGTGCAATTTCCTTATAAACTTTACATTTTTTTAATAATTCTTTATGAGTTCCAATTCCTACAATTTTTCCTTCATCTAATACAATTATTTGATCAGCATGCATAATTGTGTTTATTCTTTGAGCAACTATAAAAATTGTACTATCTTTTGTTTCTCTTTTTAGCATTTTTCTTAAATTTGTATCTGTTTTATAATCTAAAGCACTAAATGAATCATCAAATACATAAATTTTAGGATTTTTTGCTATTGCTCTTGCTATTGCCAAACGTTGTTTTTGACCACCTGATACATTGGTACCACCTTGTGATATTGATGAATCATATTTATTTTCTCTTGTTTCAATGAATTCACTTGCTTGTGCAATTGAAGCTACTTTTTCCATTTCTTTATTGCTTATCTTTTTACCAAACATTATATTTGATTTTATAGTTCCTGAAAATAATACTCCTTTTTGAGGAACAAATCCTATTATTTCTCTTAAGTCATAAAGTGTAACATCTTTTATATTAATTCCATCTATTAATATTTTTCCACCTGTCACATCAAAGAAACGAGGTATTAAATTAATTAATGTTGATTTACCACTTCCAGTTGAGCCAATAAATGCTGTGGTTGTTCCTGGTTTAGCGCTAAATGAGATATTTTCTAAGACATCTTCTTCAGCATCAGGATATCTAAAATAAACATCTTTAAATTCTACTACACCTTTTAAGTTTTTAAATTTAATTGGATTTATTGGATCATTTACTGATGTTTCTAATTCTAATACTTCAGCAATTCTCTTTACTGATACCCATGATCTAGGTAACATAATTGATACCATAGAAATCATTAAGAATGATGTTATTATTTGCATTGTATAAGTTATAAATGCTAAAAGATCTCCTACTTGAATATTACCTAAATCAACGTTTTTAGCACCTACCCAGATAATTAATACTTGAGTAGCACACATTATAAGCATCATTGTTGGCATCATAAATGTCATTACTTTATTTACAAATAAACTTGTTTTTGTTAAATCAACGTTTGCTTTATCAAATTTTTTTTCTTCGTATTTTTCAGTAGCAAATGCTCTAATAACTGGAATTCCTGTTAATATTTCTCTAAATACTAAATTAACTTTATCTACTAATTGTTGTAATTTTTTAAATTTTGGCATTGCTAAAGAGAAAATAATAATTACTAACGATAAAATAGATAAAACTGCTACTCCTATTATCCATTCCATTGGTGTTTTACTTACTTTTCCTAAGGCACCAAATCCAAGTATTGGAGCATATATAACAATTCTAAGTAACATTATCATTAACATTTGAATTTGATTAATATCATTTGTTGTTCTTGTTATTAAACTAGATGTTGATAATTGTTCAAATTCTTTATTTGAATAACTCATTACTTTTGATACAACTTGACTTCTAAGTTCTTTTGATAATTTTGAACCAATTCTACTTGTTAAGTATGATACTGCTATCGAAATAGACATTATTACAAATGCCAAAAAAATCATTTGTATTCCTGCATTTATTATATATTTTGTTTGAATTTTTTCTATATTAATTCCTATTTCTGTATATTCATTTTTTACTATATTAATTGTTATTTGATCTATCATTGTGTCAGATAATTCATCTGTTTTTTCAGTTACATTTTTTTTAATTTCATTGATTTTAGAATCGTCTAAATTTTTTAATACATCTATTATATTAATTTCATTTGATATATTCATTTGTTGTTTTACCATTAATGACATTTCTTCATTTGAAAATACATATGTCATTAATAATGTTTCTTTAAATATTTTTTCTAATTCTTCTTTATCATATTTTTCTTTTAAAATATAAATATTTTCACTTTTCAAAATAGGATATTTATCTATATATTTTTTATTACCTTTTTCAATTAATTCATAATTTTCTTCTAATATTTTATCTTGTTCATCATTAGCGAAAGCCATTATATTTTCCATTTCACTTTCTCTTATTGCTTCAAATATATTTGAATTAATTCCACTTTGTTGAATACCAATATTAATTATATTTGAAGTATAGTCAGGTAGCGCTAAATCACAGTTTGCTTGGATAAATAATAAAATTATTACTAATATTATTGATACCCAATATTTTTTTATTGTTTTAAATATTTTTTTCATTAGTTTCCTCTCCTTTTGGTATATTTTCATATATTTTTGTTAATAAATAAAAGAATTGTTCTTTTTCTGTTTCAGTAAAATAAGAGAATAATTTTTTATGTATTTTATCTTTTCCACTCATTATTTTAGTAGCTATTTCTAATCCTTTTTTAGTTAGTTTTATTTTATATCCTCTTTGTTTTAAGTCAGATTTATAAACAATTTCTTTTTCTAATAAATCATTAATTACTCTAGTTACATTTGCTTTATCTATTCCTATTTTTTCAGTTAATTCTTGTAAAGATAATCCATCTTCTCTATAACGATTCAATAATATAATAGGTCTAAATTGAATAAATGAAATTCCATATTGTTTTATTACTTCATTTATAGATCTGTCCATATATTTTTTAAAGTTTTCAAAATAAATTGGTAATAATTCAAAATCCATATTTCCTCCTTTGTTGCAGTTGCAACTTAATACATTATATGCTTATATTTTTTTTATGTCAATATTAAAGAAGTGCTTTTTTACAATTAAAGAAGTGCTTTTTTACACTTCTTTGATTAAAATTTTTTGATTATATGGATATCTATTTATTAATTCATTGTTATTTATTCCATATTGCTTTATAAAATTGTTTTGGCTATAATAAAATAATTTACGATAATTATCTTGATTTATTATTATACCAATATCACTAAAAAATCTATATCTTGCATATGTTAATTCTATACTCTGAATTAATTGTAATGTATCCTCGGTAATAATAAATTCTAAATTTATTTCTTTATAAAATTCAATTTTTTTATCTATATTATCTTCACTTAAATTAAATATTGGTGGTAATGACTTTGTCATTTTTATTATTTCTTGTTCACTATAACCTTTTGATTTTAAGTATTCAAATTTATTTTCCATGTTTTCTTCACTTAAACTAAATATTGTTGGTAATGACTTTGTCATTTTTATTATTTCTTGTTCACTATAACCTTTTGATTTT
>CAZXOH010000054.1:0-6967 GCA_964642345.1 uncultured Muribaculaceae bacterium
TTATGTAAATGGATTAGTAGCATATTATAATCCGGTAAGTGGAACTAAATGTAAAGTAAGTGAAGCCGTAAGTACAACAGGAACAAAAACAGGATGTATGAAATGGTATATATATAAAGTCGATGGTAAAAATTATACAATGATCTTAGATCATAATACGACAGTAAAATTAGCTTGGTATTCAAGTAATACAAATGTAGTATATGAATCAAGTAATATAAAACCAGAAGTAGATAAATTAGTTAGTGAATCAGGTTGGGTAAATGCACCAAGACTAATAAGTGCAGAAGAAGTAACTCAAATTACCGGAAATACAAGCTTTGATAGTGCGAATGTAAACACTTGGTTTTATTTTGATAGCAATAGTCAAACTGGGACAGCAACAAGTCAAGGAACAAGTAATTACGCATGGTTATTTGATTATACAATTGGATGTACAAGTTATGGATGTAACATAGCAGATAGTAGTAATTATGGTTATTGGACATCTACACCAGTAGGAACGGCCGGATCTGGTAGCTTTGTGTGGTATGTGGATAGGTTTGGCAGCTTGCTCGGCCACTATGCTTCTGATGCTTACTACGGTATCCGTCCTGTAATAACAATACCTAAATCAAAGTTAAAATAAAAGAAGAAAACTAATTTTCTTCTATTTTTATTGCTCCTACAGGACAACCTTCTATAATATCTTTTACTTCATCTTTTTTTTCTTCAGACATTTTATCTATTTCATTATTTTCAGTAGTTGCTAAATCATCATTATCCATTTTAAAAACATCATCTAAATTAGCAGCACAAAAACCACAACCAATACATATATTTTTATCTACAATAACTTTTTCCATAAAATTCCTCCTAAAAACATTATAAAAAAATATTAAAATTAATTCAAGTATATATTTAAAAAAACAACAAATTATGATATTATTAATGTAGGTGATGTATATGAGTAGAATGGATAGATATTACAAAGTAGAAGAAAAAACTAATAGAAGAACAAGCCAAAATCAAGATTTATATCAAAAAATATATGATATGGGTGAATATAGTAATATTGAAGGAATAGCTACAATAGATAAATCTAATGAAGTTGACATCACTAAAATAAAAAAAATGTTAAAAAATAGAGAAGAATATCAAAAACAAAAAGACTTAAAATTTAATAAAGAAGAAGATTTACCTAAAATAGAAGAAACAAAAATAGAAGATGATAGATCTTATGATATTAGAGATATCTTAAAAAAAGCAAAAATAAATAAACCTGAAAATGAAGAATATAAATCATTAGATAATATTAATTATCAAATAATAAAAGAATTAAAAGAAAAAAACATGAAAAAAGAAGAAGAAAAAGAACTTAAAGAAATGATAGATACAATCTCTAATACAAGTAAACTTAATAAATTAACTGATCAAGAATTGGGATTAGATATGTTTAGTGATTTAAAATCAGAAAATAATACAATTGCAGATAAAGATGCTATTAAAAAAATACTAGATGAGGTAAAAAAAGAAAAAACATCAGAATTAAATACAGATATGGATAAATCATTTTTTACATCAAGTTTAAATTTTGGAAAAAAAGACTTTGAAGAATTAGTTGAAATGAATAAAAAACCTAAAAAGAAAAATATAATTATTAATATATTTGCTTATATCATAGTTATTGGTATTAGTGCATTATTGGTATATTTAATATATAGTTTAATCAAGTAATTTACTTGATTTTCTTTTTAAAAAATATAAATAAAGGAATAATAACAAGAAAAAAAATAATTACGAAAGAAAAATATCCACCAATATAATTTCTAGCAATGGTATTATTTGGTAATAAATATTTAGAACATAATAATGAAAAAATAATGAAAAAATAATTTATCTTTTTATTGAAATTTAAACTTTTGTCAATATAATTTAAAGTCAACATAATACCAGCTGAAGTAACTAAAAACCAGTAAATTGCTAAAACCTTTTCAAATCTTTGTCCTAAACCAAAGAAAGTAACTCTTTTTAAAATATGATATTCAGGATATTGATATAAATTCAATAAATTAATACCAAACACAGAAATAAGTAAAAAAACAATTATAAAATTTAAAATATTAGAAATAAAATAAGTAATAATTATTTTTTTATTAATGTTTTTATCATCTATATTATCTTTAGGAATAATTAATAAAATAAAAATAGGACAGATAATAAAACCTATATAATCAATTAATGATTTTATTAAATTAAATTTACCATAAAATATAGGTTTAATATTATTAATTTCAACCTGTGTTATTAAGTTTGTAAAATTTACTAAATATATAATAAATAATACATAAACTAGAATAAGTAAAGTTCTAAATAAAGGTTTTATACCATGATTTAGTACATATATAAATGCAATAATAAAAATTATTTCAATATATAATTGAGGTGTATTATATAAATATTGTGAACTTGTAAAATTTGTTAAATTCCAAAAAAGAATCATTGAAAATAAAAATAAAAATAAAATTATAATTATATTTATAAAATTACCAAACTTTTTAAATAAATTATTAATTAAAATATTTATACTTTTATTTTGATTAAAAAAATATAAATAAACAAGTAAAATAGGAAAACCAATAATCATACCAATTAAAGGAACAATCCAACAATTTTGACCCATATAACGATATGAACCATTTATGAAAAAACCTAATAAACAACATTGCATTAAAATAAAAATTGATGCGCAAAATTCAGAAGACTTTATTTTCATTGTTTTACCCCTTTCAATGTTGTTTTAGCAGAACCAGTTGTACTTAAAACAACATTAGATTTAATTGTAATATCTAATTCATTAAAACCATCTTTATCCCAATCTTTGAATTTTTCAAAATAATTTGGATAATTTTTATAAATTAAATTTCCATATCCAAAAATATCTGTTTTGTATTTTTTAGCAACTTCGAGACCTTTTTTAGCTAACTCTTCAATTTTTTTATTAATCTTTTTTTCTATTTCATTTATAATTTTTTCATCAGTTAATGAATGATTGGAATTATCTTCAACTAAAGTAGCAGTACCTTTAATTTCAACATTTATATAAGGTTTATTCTTAAAATTAATTTTATTTTTAGTTGTAGAATTTAATAATTTAAAAGCTATATATTTATTATCTATTTTAATATTAACAGTTAATTGTTCAATAGTATTTTTTAATAAATTAATTCCTCGACTTTCATTAGCGTTAGCAAATCCAACTAATTTATAATCATCAAAAATCGCTAAATTATTAATTTTTATAAAAGCATCTGGAATCGTTTGTTGTAAACTTTTATCTTCAGATCCACTTTTTTCATTACCTTTTAAAATAACATTAGGTAATATAGGATTAATTCCTTTTTCTAATAAAACATAAATGAAATCACTATATAAAATTGAAGTACTAGTTGCTTGAGAATCTCTAGAATATTTTAAATTATTAGATATATTTTGAGCTGAAAAAGTTTCTAATGGAGTTAATATTTTTAAAATATCTTTAGCTTTATTGTCTTTGGCAATAACCATTTGAAATCTTTTTGTTGATTCTGGATTTCTTGCGAAAAAATCTAAAATATCATTTAATCCATCTTTAGCAACTTCTTCAGAAATTACAACAACTGCAACGTGACCAATATAATTTCTTCTTGGATTATATAAATCAATATCCTTAAAAGCTTCAGAAATTGTATCTCCAACTCCAGTAAATATAACACTTTGAGATTCACTTTCTTTTGAACCACTTTGTTCTTTTTTTGAGTTAGCAATCATAATACTTACTTCATATTTTTTTTCATCATTTTTATCGATACCAATTGCTGTAGCAATTGCAATAGTATTTAATTCTTGATAATTCCAACAACCTGTTAAAGTTAATAATAATAGTATGATTAATAATTTTTTCATTTTTTATCACCTAATTTTGTTGAATTTTTTGTTATATATGGTGTTCTTTTTTTTAATTTGTTATTAGGTAATTTAATAATAGAATCACCAAAACTTTGAATATATAATGGACTAAATGGCGCTAAATAACAAACATTACCATATACCATAGAAGATAATTTATTAATAAATATTATACTGGCAATTACAAATCCTATTAATCCAACAGCTGCTGAAAAAAGTATAAATATAAATCTCCACCATCTAATAGCATTAACAAAATCAATATCTGTAAATAATAAACCACTAATAGATGTAATAGCAACTACAATTATAACAATTGGTGATACAATACCTGCTGAAACTGCTGCTTCTCCTAATACTAAAGCTCCAACTATACTTATAGCAGCTCCCATTGTACTAGGCAATCTTATATCACTTTCTCTTAATATTTCAAATGTTGTAATCATAATTATTAATTCGAAGACAGTTGAAAATGGTACTCCATCTCTTTGAATTGCTAATGAAATGAGTAATTGATCAGGTATTATTTCTTGATTGAATGTTGTTAGTGCAATGTAAAGTGCAGGAATCGTAATTGTTATTAAAAAAGAAAGATATCTTAAAATTCTTGTAAAACTAACATTTGAACTTTTTTGATAGTAATCTTCTGATGCATGCAAAAAATCATTTAAAGTTATTGGTAATAATAAAACAAATGGTGTGTTTTCTACTAGTATAATTATTTTTCCTTCTAGTAATGAATTACAAGCTAAGTCTGGTCTTTCAGTACTTTTTATTTTTGGAAAAATAGAGTTGTTTTTTACTAAAAAGTCTCTTATGTTGCCACTATCAATTATTCCATCAATGTCTATTTTATTTAGATTTTTTTTGATATTATTTATTATATTTTTATTTGCTATACCATTAATATAAGCTATTGTTACTTTTGTATTTGTTCTTCTTCCTATTTTAATTTCATCATACCAAAGATTTTTATCTTTTATTCTTTTTCTAATTAATCCTAAATTAATTGAATTATTTTCTGTAAAGCTATCTTTTGGACCTCTTACAATATTTTCGCTTGTTGCTTCAGTAATTCCACGATCTAATTTTCCTTTTGTTTCGACTGCAATATATTCTTTTTCACCATTAATAAATATACAAGTAAAACCACTTGCTAATTTTGTAAAACAATCTTCAAGTTTTGTTTCAATACTTATATGACTATTAGGAATAGTATTTTTAAGTTTGTCAAATAAATTAGTTGCTAATATTTTATTATATGTATTTATTTCTTTTATTAAAAAATCACTTATTTTATCATCGCTTGCAACACTTTCTAAATAGACACATAAAATATATGTTTTTTTAACTTTAATTTTTCGTGTAACAATATCACTACTATGATGATAACTTTCTAAGATATAATTATTTACTTTGTTGATATTCATAAGTATTCACCTAATATAGTAATGTCCAAAAAAATATAAATTATGTTATTGAATATTATAAACATTTTACCATATCAAATTGAATTTTATAGTAATGTTCAAGAATATATAAATTGTGATATAATTGAAATGGTGATTTTATGGAATATGTAGTTGAAATTGAAAAATTAGATCATCAGGGAAGAGGAATATGCTTTACTGATGGAATAATAACTTTTGTTCCAAATACTTTAATTGGTGAAAAAGTAAAAATCAAGGTAATTAAAAATAATAAAAAAATAAGAGAAGCTGTTGTTGTAAATCTCTTAGAAAAAAGTAATAAAAGAATAGATGTTAAATGTAATAATTTATGTGGTGGTTGTAATTTATTACATATGTCTTATGAAGATGAATTAAGTTATAAAGAAAATAAAGTTAAAGAAATCATTAATAAATTTACTGATTTAAATATTAATGTTGTAAAAAAAATAATTCCTAATAATGAATGTAATTATCGAAATAAAGCAACTTTCCAAGTAAAAGAAAATATTGGTTTTTATAAGGAAAAAAGTTATGAAATAGTTCCTATTAATGAATGTTTATTAGTTGATGAAAAAATAAATAAAATATTAAAATGTTTAAAACAATTAAATTTAAACAATGTATATCAAATTGTTGTAAGGACCAGTAAAAATTATAATGAAACAATGGTTGTTTTTAAAATAAGAGGCAAATTTAATACAGATATTTCTTTATTAAAAAAAATAGTTGATACTGTTGTTTTATTTGATAATGAATATAAAGTATTATATGGTAATGGTTATATTGTAGATAAAATTGGGAATTATTCATTTGTCATTTCTCCTGATTCATTTTTTCAAGTTAATACAAATGGAGCATATAATTTGTACAGTAAAGTTTTAGAATATGTTGAAAATTCTAATTATTTATTAGATTTATATTGTGGTACTGGGACAATTGGAATTTTCTTAAGTAATGTTTGTAATAAGGTTTTAGGTGTAGAAATAAATAAATTTGCTGTCAAAGATGCTATAAAAAATAAAGAATTGAATAAAATTAATAATATTAATTTTATTTGTAAGGATGCATCATTATTTAATGAAATTGATTCTTTTGATACTATAGTAGTTGATCCACCTAGAAGTGGATTGGATAAAAATACAATTAATTATTTATTAAAAATTAGTTCTAAAAAAATAGTATATGTGTCTTGTGATCCAGTTACTTTAGCACGTGATATAAATTTATTAAATGAAAAATATGATTGCCTAGAAATTACACCAGTTGATATGTTTAGTAGAACATATCACGTTGAATGTGTTTCAGTACTACATCGAAAAAGCCTTGAAAAATAAGGCTTTTTGATTTTTAGCAAAACTAAAAAAAGTGATATTTTGTTGTAAAAAATGATAAAAAATCAAAAAATATTCAGAGGGTTGTTTGAGTATGATATGTACACGACGCTGATATAAGTGGTATGTGGAAACATATACTAATCGTTTTTTTTATAATGAATGTGCGATTTATTTACATATTTAACATATATAAATTATTATTATATAATATAGATAACAAACAGAGGGAGTGTGGTTATAATGAAAAAAATAAAA
>CAZXOH010000055.1:0-6553 GCA_964642345.1 uncultured Muribaculaceae bacterium
TAGCATTTATTACTCTCAGAAGCTAATTTCCGAGTTTCCTATCAATTTGGAGCAAATGACGAGAATCGAACTCGCGCCTCGACCTTGGCAAGGTCGCATTCTACCATTAAACCACATCTGCATATTGGAGGGCCTAGTCGGATTTGAACCAACGATCAGGGAGTTGCAGTCCCACGCCTTACCACTTGGCTATAGACCCATCACATTTATAATTCTAACAAAAAAAACTAACTATTTCAATAAAATTTACACATATTTTATTAAATTTGTGAAATTTTTTGTTATAAGTTGTTAAAAATAATAAAAAAGGGTATAATGATATGGATACGCAGGTGATAAAATGAAAAGAAAATTGTTAAAAAAAATATTAATGATTATTTCATTTATTTTAATAACTATATCTACTTCTTATATAGTATATGCAGTTTATTTGTTAAATGGAATAGAAGATTTTGCTAGAATATTATTTATGATTATAGTTGTTTTAATATGGATGTGTGCTTTTACTGGCTACTTAAAGGCCTTAAAAAAAGCCAAAAGTAAATATAAAACAATATTTATAGTAACCTTAATTTATTCAGTATTGTTATTTATAGGAGCATATTATATAAATAATACATATAACACATTAAGTAAAATGTCTAGTAATTCAACAAGCTATACATCAAGTCTGGTAGCACTTAAAGATGATGAAGCAAAAAAAATAAAAGATGTGGGAGATAATACATTAGGAATTATAAGCGATAAAACAAGTGTTGTAGGAAATCAAATTCCACTTGAAATAATAGAAGAAAATAATTTGACAGGTGAAATAGAAGAATATGATAGTTTTATTGAACTAATTAATGCTTTATTAAATAAAGAAGTTCAATACGCATTTTTACCAACTAATTATGACATTTTGTTTTCTAATATGGATGGAACAGACTTTGGAAATCTAAAAGAAAAAACAAAAGTTATATATAGTCAAACAAAAAAAGTTAAAAATAATAATATAAATAATGATAAAATAGATAAACCATTTACAGTTTTATTAATGGGAGTTGACTCTGAACAAGAAAATATAGCGAATTCTTCATTTAATGGCGATTCACTAATGCTTATAACATTTAATCCAACAACACTATCTTCAACAATATTAAGTATACCTAGAGATAGTTATGTACCAATAGCATGTTTTACAAATCAAAGAAAAAATAAAATAACACATGCTGCTTGGTATGGTGAAGAATGTATGATAAATACAATTCAAAATTTTACCGGAATAACAATAGATTATTATGTAAAAATTAATTTTAAAGGTGTTGTTAAGTTAGTAGATACATTAGGTGGAGTTGAAATTGATGTTCCATATGCATTTTGTGAACAAAACAGTAATCGCGAGTGGGGAGCAAATACAATCTATGTTGAAGAAGGACTTCAAACATTAAATGGAGAACAAGCTTTGGCATTTGCACGAAATAGACATTCTTGGCCCGGTTATTGTTCATCGAAATATACAAATTATATTAGTAATGATTTTATAAGAGGACAACATCAACAATTAGTTGTAAAAGCATTATTAAATAAATTAAAAAACATTAAAAGTTTAAATACAATAAATGAATTAATGAATACAATAAGTAGTAATATGGAAACAAATATGACAACATCTGAAATACTATCTCTTTATAATATTGGAAAAGATATTCTTACAAAAAATTCAGGTGAAAATGTAGCAGACTTATTAAGCATGCAACGCCTATATTTAAATGGTTATGATGCATATATATATGATGAATCAATGAAATTAAATTTATATAATTATGTTTTATATACAGAATCTTTAGATGAAGTTGTAAAAGCGATGAAA
Source organism: uncultured Muribaculaceae bacterium (assembly GCA_964642345.1). Taxonomy (GTDB): domain Bacteria; phylum Bacillota_I; class Bacilli_A; order RF39; family UBA660; genus CAJOJO01. The sequence continues at coordinate 1,853 of CAZXOH010000055.1, forward strand.
ATTAATTTAGGATTAGAAGAACCAGAAATTACAAAAGAATTTAGTTTTAGCATTGATAATCCATATGAAGAAACAGTAATTGGAAAAGATACAGTAGGAAAAGCATCAGTTACAAAATTACCAGATTTTACTGGAGATACAGAAACTCAAGCAAAAGCAACGTGCAATAAATTGGGAATATCAGTTAATTTTAAATATGTTACAACGGGAACAGGAACTAATAATACTGTTATAGCTCAAAACTATAAATCAGGATATGATGTTTCGTATATTAATTCTTTAACATTAACAGTTCTTAAAAAATCTGAAACAAAAGAAGAAACAAATTCATCCAAAACAGAAAAAGAGACATCTAAAACTGAAACAGATACATCTGAATCTGAAGAAAAAGAAGAAACAGATACTGATTCAGAAGAAACAATTGAAACTGATTCAACTGATGATAAAGAAGAAGTAACAATAGAAGATGCAACAGGAACAAAAGAAGACGATTAAAATCGTTTTTCTTTGACTTTAGCTAATATATATTATAAAATTATAATAGGTGATGATATGAAAAAAGGATTTACATTAATAGAATTATTGGCAATTATAGTGTTATTAGGATTTATATTTTCTTTAACATTTCCAAAAATTTTAGAAATAGCTGAAAAAAAAGAAATAGAAATAGATGAAGCAACACAAAAATTAATATATAATGGTGTTGATCAATATATGAGAAATGATATTGATTCTTATCCTAAAAAAATAGGGAATATATATTGTTTTAAAATAGACACAATTGATAAAGAAAACCTAATAGCAATATCTGTAGATGATTATTTAGATAAATATGTTAAAGTTAAAATTGGGAAAACAAATAGTTATTCAATTGTTGAAGAAGATAAAATTAATAGTGATGTTTGTACAAATATAGCTGCTACTAATTAACTTGAAAAAAAATAAAAATTATAGTATTATTATTAGTAGGTGATAAAAATGGAATATATACAATATTTAGTTATAATTGTAGTTGCTCTTTTAATAGCATTTGCGATTGTAAAATCAAAGAAAAAAGATTTTAAAATGGATGTTAATAAATTAGTTACTTATTTAGGTGGAAAAGACAACATATTGGAATATGAATTTTCTAAGTCAAGATTTATTGTTACCTTAAAAAATGTTGATATAGTTAATAAAGAAGGAATTCAAAAAATGGGAGCACAAGGTATTGTTGAAATTGATAACCAATTAAAAATAATAATTGGTGAGGAAGCCAAACAATTAAAAAAGTATATTGATGAATTAAAATAAAAAGCATTGAAAAAATGTTTTTTTTTCGACAAAAAACGACATAAAAAAATTGTATAATTCTGTCGGAGGCTAGATAGAATGAATTTATTTGAAATAATTGTATTAGATGTATCTTTAATTGTATTTCCAGTTTTATGTTATATTGTTTACTTGTTTTTTACGAAAACTTTTAATCAACAAAGAAATGAATTAGTTTTAGATGTTGCTTTAATATCATCAGTTTATTTATCATTAAAATATGGATTTACAGATTGTCATGGAATTCCATTAATTTTTTTTGATGTACCTTTTATAATAGCTTGTATAAAAAAAAGAAATTTTAGTATGATAACAATATTAACTTTATTAATATATTATTATAGTAAGGAATATTCAATTAATTTATTATTTTTAATATTTAGTTATATGGTTTATATTTTAAATATTTTTAAATCAAAAAAAATTGATTTTATTAATATTTCATTAATTCTAAGAAGTATAATTTTTTATAGCATATATATTAATAAAATAAATATTGGAATTTTGATGGTTGTAATAATTGTATTTTATATAATAACTAAATTTTTAATTAGTCTATTTAAAAATACAGAATATATATTTTCTTTATATAAATCTCTCAAAAATTTTGAAGAATCTAAAGAATCTAAAGAATCCTTATTTAAAATAACTCATGAGATTAAAAATCCTATTGCTGTAGTTAAAGGATATTTAGATATGTATGATATAAATAATATTGAACGTTCAAATAAATATATTGTCATTATTAAAGAAGAAATAAATAGAATTTTAACACTATTAGAAGATTTTTTAAGTATAACAAAAATTAAAATTGAAAAAGAAGAAATGGATTTAGGATTTCTTTTAGAAGATATAAAAAATAATTTTAGTCTAATTTTAAAAAGCAAAAATATTAAATTAATTTGTAATGATATAGATGAATTATATATAAAAGCAGATTACAATAGATTAAAGCAAGTCCTTGTTAATTTAATTAAAAATAGTGTAGAATCAATTGAAAAAAATGGAACTATAAAAGTATATCTTTCTAATTCTAAGAATAAGATAAAAATAATAATTGAAGATACAGGTAAAGGAATGACAGAAGAAGAATTAAAGCAAATTAAAAATGCTTTTTTCACAACAAAACAAAAAGGAACTGGTTTAGGAATATATTTATCAAATGAAATAATTAAAGCTCATAATGGTTTTATGAAATATCATTCAGTAAAAAATAAAGGAACAAAAGTCGTTATTACAATTCCAAAATAAAAATGGATATTATTTAATATCCATTATAACAGGTAGAATAATAGGTTTTCTTCCTGTTTTTTCATATGCATAATTAGATAGAACATTTAAAATTTCGGTTTTAATATCAGAAAAGTTATTATTTTTAGTTAATTTATCTAATATTGTTTTTTTTACTAAAGATTCAATAGATTTTAGTAATTCTTCATTTTCATTTACTTGAACAAAACCCCTAGTTGTTATATTAACTTTACCTAGTAATTCGGCTTTCTTCATATTAATATTCGCTATTACAACGATAATTCCATCATTAGCCATTATTTTTCGATCTCTTATAACAGCTGATCCGATATCACCAATTCTATTTCCATCTACATATGTATCGCCAGCGGGAATTTTTCCTGCTTTTTTAATTTTTCCTTTTTTTATAGATAAAACATCTCCATTTTCAAGGACAAATGTATTTTGTTTAGGTATACCACAGTCAATAGCAATATCAGCATGTTTTTTTAACATTCTGTATTCACCATGAAATGGCATAACATAAGTTGGGTTTATAAGTCTAATCATTAATTTTAATTCTTCTTCATAAGCATGTCCAGATGTATGAACATCAGATAATGATGTATTTGTATATACTTTAACACCTTTTAAATACAATTTATTTATTGTTCTAGATATACTTAAAGCATTACCTGGAATAGTAGAAGAAGAAAATACTACTACATCACTATTGGGTTTTAGTGTAATATATTTATGACTTCCATCAGCAATTCTTGATAAAGCCGCTAAAGGTTCTCCTTGACTACCAGTACATAATAAACATACTTTGTTAGGAGGCAGTTTATTAGCTTCTTCAGCAGAAATAAAAATTTCTTTATTTTTTATATATCCACCTTGAATAGAAATTTCAATATTATTTTCCATACTTCTACCAAATGTAGTTATTTTTCTACCAGTTTTTTTACAATTATCAACTATATGTTTTAATCTATAGATATTTGAAGCAAATGTAGCAATGATAACTCTACCTTTTTCTTTTTTTAATATTTCATATAAAGCATCATCAACTTTTGATTCACTTTTACTCATTCCTTCATTTAAAGCATTAGTACTATCACTTAGTAATAGTGTAACACCTCTTTTACCAATTTCAGCCATCTTATGTAAGTTAGCCATTGGACCTATAGGTGTTAAATCAAATTTAAAATCTCCAGTTGTTACTATTCTACCATTTGGTGTAGTAATACAAAATCCGTGTGAATCTGGTATAGAGTGTGTTGTTCTAAAAAATTCAACTTCTATATTTTTAAATTTTACTTTTGTTTTTTCGTTGTAAATAATTAAATTTTTATATTGAATATTTCTATCTTCTAATTTTTTTCTTATTAAACCGACGGCTTGATTTGGAGCATATATATAAGGTATATTAATTGTTTGTAACAAAAATGGTATTGCTCCTATATGATCTTCATGTCCGTGTGTTATAAATAAGGCTTTAATTTTATTTTCATTTTTCTTAAGAAAAGTAACATCAGGTATTATATAATCAATACCTAATTGTTCTCCCTCAGGAAAAGTCATACCCGCATCTGTAATAATTATTTCATTGCCATGCATTACACAATACATGTTTTTTCCGACTTCGCCCAAACCACCTAAAGCAAATACTTTAGTGTCTGTGTCATCAAAAAATTTCATAAAAACTCCTTTCTTTTAATAAAATAACTCAACTTCATAATTATATACTTTTTTTTTTATTTTGACAAGTTTGTATTGACAGAAGTACCAGGGAGTAAAAGATATTTCTATTATGATACAAATAATAAGTATATAATCGGAAATCAAGAAAAGATAAAAGTAGTATATGAAACCTTAATAGATAAAAAAGACTTAGTTGAAGAAGATATAAAAGAATTAACTAAAGCATTAGATTGTCAAATAAACGAAAGTAAATATAAGGTGATAATAGCAGATATATTAGGTAGTAAATAACTAATATGTAATGGCTGTTTTCGGGAACAAATTGGTGTTTTAAAAAGTTTCTTGGGAACAAATGGGGAATAACTACATATGAAAACATAGGTAAAATAGGATACTTTACGATAAGTTTAGCAAAATATAAATACTAAATAATGCAAAATATGATTAAAAATCAAG
>CAZXOH010000056.1:0-6488 GCA_964642345.1 uncultured Muribaculaceae bacterium
TTATTGGTGTTGCAATTAATGCTATAATTGCTAATATAACTATTACTGCTAATAGTTCAATTAATGTAAATCCTTTTTTCATAATCCTCCTACTTTCTATATATATTTTAGCCCCCCCCCCCCAGCACTTTTGTCAAGATAGAAATTTTGTTCGTTTTTTTTATAAGTTTGCAAATTAAAATATACAAAAAAACTCCATTAATTAAAATGAAGTTTTATAAATTAATTTTCATCCAATCCAAATTTTTCTATATATTCAGTATATCCTATTTGTTTATCTCTTATTGTTCCATCACTTTTAATTTCAATTAATCTATTACTTACACTTTCTATTAATTCTTGATCAAAAGTTGAATAAATAAGAACAGACTTATATTTTTTTAAACCCTCATTTAATGAAGTAATAGATTCAATATCTAAATGATTAGTTGGTTCATCAAACAATAAAACATTATTTTTTTCTAGCATAATTTTAGAAAACATTGCTCTAACCTTTTCACCACCAGACAATACCGAAACCTTTTTAAAAACTTCTTCTCCACTAAATAGCATACGTCCTAAAAACCCTCTAACAAAACTTTCTTCTTTATTTTCACTATAATTTCTTAACCATTCTAATAAACTTAAATCATTTTTAAAATATTCACTATGATTTTTTTCAAAATAACCTAACTTAACAGTACTTCCATACCTAATATTTCCAGAATCAGGTTTTATTTTTCCACTTATAATATTAAGTAAAGCTGTTTTAGCTATTTCATTAGTTCCAATTAAAGCAATTTTATCTTCTGGATTAATATGTAAATTAATATTATTTAAAATAACTTTACCATCTATACTATAAGTAATATTACTTAAAGATATTACATCTCTTCCTAAATACTTTTCAATTTCAAAATTAATATATGGATATTTTCTACTAGAAGGTTTAATATCATCTAAAACAATCTTTTCTAATGACTTTTTTCTTGAAGTCGCTTGTTTTGACTTAGAAGCATTCGCACTAAATCTTCTAATAAAATCTTCTAACTCTTTTATTTTTTCTTCTTTTTTCTTATTTGAATCACGCATTTGTTTTTGAATTAATTCACTTGATTGATACCAAAAATCATAATTACCAACAAATAAAGTAATTTTTTCATAATCTATATCAACCATATGAGTACAAACTTTATTAAGAAAATGTCTATCATGAGAAACTACTAACACAGTATTTTTGAAATTAATTAAAAAATCTTCTAACCACATTATACTTTTAGAATCTAATCCATTTGTAGGTTCATCTAACAATAATATATCTGGATTACCAAACAAAGCACGAGCTAATAAAACTTTTACTTTATCACTATCTTTTAATTCGCCCATTTTTAAATTCAATTTATCACTTTTAATTCCTAACCCCGATAATAACATTGCTGCATCACTTTCAGCTTGCCAACCATTTTTAGAAGCAAATTTTTCTTCTAATTCTGCAACTTTCATTCCATCTTCAATACTAAAATCAGGCTTTAAATATAATTCATCTTTTTCTTTTCTAATATTATATAATTCACTATCACCCATTATAACTGTATCAATTACCATATATTCATCAAATTCTTTATGATTTTGTTTTAAAACAGATATTCTTTCATCTTTTCCAGTTATAACATTACCTTTAGTTGATTCAATCTCACCTGATAATAATTTTAAAAATGTAGATTTTCCTGCTCCGTTAGCGCCTATTATTCCATAACAATTATCATTTTTAAATTCTAAATTAACATTCTTAAATAATGTTCTAGTATTAAATCTAAGTTCTAAGTTTTCAACTTTTAGCATAAAAAAATCACCTTTGTTAATTTTAACATATAAGGTGTTTTTTGTCTATTAATTCATATAAATCAATTCTATTTAAAATAGACTTAATTGATTTGTTTCATCCATTCCTTCAAATATACCCATAAGTCTCATTTTATCAATTAAAGTTGTTGAAACTTTACATCTTCTTTGAAAATCTTCAATACTAATAAATCTTTGTTTATTTCTTTCTTCAACAATGTTTTTAGCAACTGTATCACCTAGACCATCAATCGCACTAAAAGGTGGATAAATATTTTTTTCATCTTTTACTTTCCATACATTTGATTCACTATTATATAAATCAATATTAAGAAAATTAATTCCACGAGCAGTTGCTTCTAAACATACATGTAAAGATTCAAATACACCTGCATCTTTATTAGTAGAATCTTCTTTATTATTTATTTCTATTAATGTATCTTTAATTGTCTTATAGCCCTTTATCATAGCGTCAACATTAACATCAGTTGCTTTACTTGACAACCAAGATGCATAATAATATACCGGCTTATGAACTTTAACCCATGCAATTCTAAATGCACTAATAACATAAGCTGCAGCATGAGCTTTAGGGAACATATATTTTATTTTAGAACAACTATCAATAAACCAAGATTCAATTCCGGCATCCTTCATCAATTGTTCATACTCCAACCATTGTTCTCTTTCTTTAGGTTTACTAGCTTTACCTTTACGAACAAATTCCATTATTTTAAACGCTTTAATTGGTTCTAATCCATGATACATTAAATAAACCATAATATCATCACGACATCCAATAACTTCACTAAAAGGAACAATTCCATTTTTAATTAAATCTTGAGCATTACCAAGCCATACATCAGTACCATGAGATAAACCTGATATTTTAATTAATTCTGCAAATGTTGTTGGTTTAGTATCTTCCAACATTTGTAGAGTAAACTTTGTTCCAAATTCAGGAATTCCTAAACTTCCAGTTTTACACATAATTTGCTCTTCTGTTACACCTAAAGGTTTAGGTGATAAAAATATTCCCATTGTTTCTTTATCATCTAATGGTATTTCTGAAACGTTCATACCTGTAGCATCTTGAATAAGTCTTAATTGAGTAGGATCTGAATGACCTAAAATATCTAGTTTTAAAACATCATCTTCAATTGAATGGTAATCAAAGTGTGTAGTTCGCCAAGCAGATGTTGGGTCATCAGCTGGAAATTGAAATGGTGTAAAATCAAAGACATCCATATAATCAGGAATAACTACAATTCCCCCTGGATGTTGACCTGTTGTTCTTTTAACACCAGTACATCCTCTTGCTAAACGTTCAACTTCTGCTGTACGCATTACAATATTATGTTCTTCACAATATCCTTTAACATAACCAAATGCTGTTTTGTCAGCAACAGTACCAATAGTTCCTGCTCTATAAACATTATCAACGCCAAATAAAACTTTTGTATATTCATGTGTTGCTGCTTGATTTAAATCAGAAAAATTTAAGTCAATATCAGGAACTTTGTCAGCATTAAATCCTAAGAAAGTAGCAAAAGGCATATCTTGTCCATCTTTATACATTGTTTCACCACAAACAGGACATTTTTTATTAGGCAAATCAAATCCACTTGAATAAGTTGCTCCTAAAGCATTTCCATTTTCATCTTCGAAAATACTATGTTTACATTTTAAACATCTATAATGAGCTGGTAATGGATTTACTTCTGTTATTCCCATCATAGTAGCAACAAAGCTTGAACCAACAGAACCACGAGAACCAACCAAAAATCCATCATCATTTGATTTTTTAACTAATCTTTGAGCAATTAAATAAATAGGATCAAAACCACCACCTATAATTCCTCCTAATGTTTTTTTCAATTTTTTTTCTAATTCTTCTTCAGTTAATTCTTCTTCAGTAGTTTCTTTGATGTTATTTCTAACTAATTTTTTTACTTCCTCAAAACCTTTTAATATTGTTTCATGTAATTCTTTAAAAATTATATTTATATCAGTTATTTTTTGTTTTGCTAAATTGTATTTAACACTATTTAATACAGAATCACCATATAATTCTTTAGCAATTCTCTCTTCAATGTTAAGTGGTAAAATTTCTCCATACCAATCTTTAGCTTTAGTATAAACTAAATCAGTAACTACTCGAGGGCAATCTAAATAATTACCATCATCACCTTTAACTCTAGGTGAGAATGGTACACCTCCCGTTTGAATTATTACTTCGATTTCTTCTACTTTATCTAATATTTTATTAGGGTTAGTAACTACTAATTCATAGGCTTTTTTTTCATCTAAAAAATTAAAATTTTCTAACATTTCTCTAGTTGTTCTGAAATGACAACTAGGAATTTCTTTATAACGTGCTAAAGGATGCCTTCCTCCACCAGGTACTTTTTGGTTTACAATTATTTCACGATAAATTTTATCTTCTTTTCTTAGATGATGAACATCACCAGTTGCTACCATTAATTTTCCAGATTCTTCTGTTGTTTTTATTATTTTTTTTACAACTTCAATTAGTTCTTCTTTACTACCAAAATCACCAGATTCAAGTAAATGACAATACATATCCAATGGTTGAATTTCAACGTAATCATAAAAATTAATTATATTGGCAAGTTCTTCTTCACTTTTACTTCTAGCTTCAATAAATACTTCAGATTCGTAGCAACCACTTCCTACTAATAATCCTTCACGATGTTTTTCAATTTCACTACGAAGAATTCTAGGTGTTTTATATAGATATTTAGTGTTCGCTAAAGAAATAAGTTTAAAGAAATTCTTTAGTCCTACTTTATTTAAACATAATAAATTAACATGAAAAGCACGTCCATATTTATGTATTTCATCTTTAGATACTAATTTATCTAAATCACTTATTAATTCAAAGTTTCTATCATTTAGTTTTTTTAGCATTTTTGCAAATACTAAGGCTGTTCCTTCGGCATCATAATCTGCTCTATGATGTGCATCTTCATCAAATGGAACATTATATCTTTTAACAAGAGCTGACAAACTATGTCTAGCAAATGTGTTATCCATTGTTCTTGATAATTCCAAAGTATCAATTACAGTATTTTTATATTCACCTAGATTATATTTTTTATAAGCCATTTCTAAAAATGAAGTATCGAATTTAGCATTATGAGCAACCATTGGTAAATTTCCTACCCATTCAATAAATTCTTTTACTGTATCTTCTTCATTTGGTTTTCCTTTTAACATTTCATTTGTTATATTAGTTACATTTGTTATTCTTTCACTTATTTCTTTACCTGGATTAATTAGTCTATCATATCTATCAATTATCATTCCATCTTGAATTTTAACTGCACCTATTTCAATAATAGAATCTTCACCACCAGCATTAAATCCAGTTGTTTCTAAATCGAATACAACATAAGTACTATCCAATAAAGAATCATTTGTTGGTCTTACAACTATTTTTACAGTATCATCAATTAAGGTAAGTTCAGTACCATATATTACTTTAAATTTATCTTGTTCTTCTTTTCCCTTATTATAATTTCTAACTAAATTAAATACATGTGGAAATGCTTGACAGCCATTATGATCTGTTATGGCTATTCCTTTATGCCCCCAAGCAATAGCTTCTTTAACTAAGGTTTCTTCTCCAACAACTCCATCCATTTGACTCATCATCGTGTGTGCATGCAATTCTACTCTTTTTACAGGAGCATCATCAATTATTTTTTCTACTTGTTTATCTAATTTATTTATATCTTTTATACTTAAAGATATATCAGAATTATATTTATCTGGTTCTTTTACTTGTGCTCTTATTTTATACCAATTGTTTTCAGAGATGTTTGGAAATTCTTCATTAGAGTTTAAAAACATAGAAGCATATATACTATCAGTAAAATCTGTTAATTTTAAATTTAAAATTTTAAATTCTCTACCATCTTTTGTTTTTAATTCTTTTTGTTCCATACCAAATATAAATGCTTCAACTGTTATTGTTTTGTTTAATTCAACAATGGCATCCATTCTTGTAATTGGATCTGTTATTAATCTTCCATATATAACATCGGGATGATCTTCATGAACTTTAGGCTTTCTTTCGTAATTTTTAAATTTAGGTTTTTCTTCTTGTTTTGCTTCAACAGGTTTAATTTCTGTTTCAACTTTTTTTATTTCTTCTTGTTTTGATTCTATGTATTCTATTTTTACTTCATATCCAAATTTTTTCATATTCGATATAATTATATTTTCTAATTCACTAGTTAATTTATTTTCTTTATACAATTCTAATATATTATTTTTATAAACAATATTATCATTGTTTTTTAATATTTCAATATTATATTCATCTATTAAATAATCCAAATAATCATAAAATAAATGAATACTAATATTTTTAATTTTTAATTTAAAATTTACTTTAATATTAGGAAAAACATTTTTTATTTTTTCTTTTAATTCAAGATAAATTTTAATTGGTAAGTTAGATTCTAATTCAATATTAACTAAGCAACAATCTTTAGTATCATTTGTAATTATTCCTAATAATTTTCCATTATTAAAAAAAGTATAATTACTTCTATCTATTCCTGTTTTATTTAATAATTTTTCTAATCCATTATCCATACTACCACCATTTATATTTTATCAAAAAAAAAAGTTATTTT
>CAZXOH010000057.1:0-6424 GCA_964642345.1 uncultured Muribaculaceae bacterium
ATATATATAAAGATGATGGAGAAAATTATACAATGATTTTAGATCATAATACAACAGCAGGCTTAGCTTGGAATACAGATGGTATTTTTGGAACTAATGTGTACTATGAAGAAAGTAATATAAAACCAGAAGTAGATAAATTAGTAAGTGAATCAGGTTGGGTAGATACACCAAGACTAATAAGTGCTGAAGAGGTTGCTCAAATAACAGGAAATACAAGTTGGACAAATACAAGTGGTTGGTTTTATTTTGATAACAATAGTCAAACTCAAACAGCAACAAGCCAGGGAACAAGTAAATACGCATGGTTATTCGATTATACAAATGGATGTACAAGTTACGGATGTAACGTAGCTGATAGTAGCAATTATGGTTATTGGACATCAACGACAAAAGGAACGGCCGGCTCTGGTAGCGGTGTCTGGTACGTGGGTAGGGATGGCTACTTGTTCAACTACTTTCCTTGTATTTCTAACATCGGTGTCCGCCCAGTCATAACAATACCTAAATCAAGATTATCATAATAATAAAATAGTGCTAAAACAACACTATTTTTATTTTTAATACTTTAAATAAATTAAATACAATACATAAAAAACAAGATTAAGTATATTGTTAATTTTACTTTTTAAATATCCAGTTGTATAATATTATATGTAGAATAAAAATTTATAGGTGGTAAGTATGAAAGAAGTAAAAGAAAAAAAGGTTTTTGCTCAAGGGTATTGTTTTATTAAAATTTTCTTATTTTTTGTAATAGGTTGTATTTTTGGAACTTACTATGAAGAAATAGGATTTATAATAAGACATGGTTATTGGGAACCAAGAAGAGCATTATTATATGGTCCCTTTAGTCCTGTATATGGAATAGCATTTATGTTAGTAGCAATAATATTTGGTAAAAAAACAGATATAAAATGGACAAAGGCATATATTTATTCATTTATTTTAGGTGGTTTTTTAGAATATTCTCTTAGTGTCATTCAACAATTAATATTTCATTCTAGGTCATGGAATTATGATGGATATTTTTTAAATATAGGTGGTAGAACAACAATAATATTTATGCTTGTCTGGGGATTAATGGGTATGATTCTTATTAAAATAGTATATCCGTTAGTATCTAATTTAGTTGAAAAAATACCATATAAAATTGGCAAAATTTGCTTTATAATATTACTAATATTTATGATATTTGACATATCAGTTTCTTTAGCTGCTACCTTAAGACAAACAAATAGAAGAAAAGGAAATCCACCAATAACAGCTATTGGTAAATTATGTGACAAAATATATCCAGACGAAGTTTTAGAAAAAGTATATAATAATGCTGTATATGAGTAGAATTATATCTTTTTTTTGTAAATATGTGTAAATAATAAAAATATAATAAGTTCAAAAAAAAAACTTGTGTTATAATTAAAAAAGATAGGAGTACTTATGAATAACTGGATTTTTTTAGGACTTATTTATGGAATCATAAGCGGAATTTATTTTTTATTTCAAAAGCAAGCTATGAAGAATAATCATTCAATAGAAGTATTTGTAACCTATATCACAATAGCTTTCTTAATAGTTTTTTTTGATAAACCTAATTTATTAAACATAGAACCAAAATATTTATTATTAATTTCATTTAAATCCCTGATTATGTTAATATCATTTATTCTATCATTTAAAGCAATGAGTAAATTATCCGTAAGTTTATATGGTGTTATTAACATGTCAAGAATATTATTTACAACTTTATTAGGAATAATAATACTTAATGAAACATTTGGTAAAAATCAAATAATAGGAATGTTATTAATATGTTTGGGTTTATTACTTATAAATTCATATAAAGAAGAAGATAAAAAAAGTGATAAAAAATATGTATTGATATTATTTATTAGTTGTATTTTTGCTTCAATAGGTGGTCTTTTGGATAAAGTTATTTCTTTAAATGTTAAACCAGAAGATTTTCAATGGTATTTCTTATTGTGTTTATTTTTATATAGTTGGTTTTATGTATTAATAAGAAATATTAAAATTAACTTTAAAAGTTCTTTTAAAAATCCGTGGATATATTTATATAGTATTTCTATGGTAGTAGCAGACAGAATACTATTTACAGTTAATAGTATTCCTGAAAGTGAAATCTCAATAATATCATTATTAAAACAAATTTCAATAATTATAATGATATTAGGTGGTGGTATGCTTTTTAAAGAAAAAAATTTAAAATATAAACTAATTTGTTCATTAGTAATAATAATGGGATTAATAATTATAGTGATTGGAGGATAAAAAATGAGTAAAATAGTTTTAGTTGGTTGTGGAAATGTCGGTATGAGTTATGTTTATGCTTTATTAAATCAAAGAACAAGTGTTACTGAAGTAGTTTTAATTGATTTAAATAAAGATCGAACAGAAGGAGAAGTTTTAGACTTAAGTCATGGTTTATCTTTTTCACCATCAAAAATAACTTTTAAAGCAGGTGAATATAGTGATTGTTTTGATGCTTCTATAGTTGTAATAGCAGCAGGCGCTAACCAAAATCCTGGTGAAACTAGAATGGACTTAATTAATAAAAATTCAAAAATATTTAAAGGAATTGTAAGTAGTGTTATGGCAAGTGGATTTAAAGGAATCTTTTTAGTTGCAACAAATCCATTAGATGTTATGACATATTTAACTTATAAATATTCTGGCATGGAACCAAGTAAAATCATTGGATCTGGTACAACTTTAGATACATCTCGTATGCGTTATATGATAGGTGAAAGATTAGGAATTAATCCTAAAAATATTCATGGATATGTCATTGGTGAACATGGGGATTCCGAATTTATTCCTTGGTCAATTGCAAGTGCAGGCGCTATTAAAGTAAATGAAGTAATTTCTAAAGAAGAACTTGATAAAATTGAAGATAGTGTAAGAAATGTTGCTTATGAAATTATTAATAAAAAAGGCGCAACATATTATGGAATTGGTATGTGTTTAGCAAGAATTACAAATGCTATTTTAGGTGATGAAAATACTATAATGACTGTTTCTAACTATGATGAGAAAGAAGGCTGTTATTATGGATATCCAGCTATTATCAATAAAAATGGTATTAAATCTCGTACTAAGATTGACTTAACAAATGAAGAAACTTTAACATTACAAAAATCAATAAACGTTATTAAAACTGCAATTCAAAGTATAGAAGAATAAAATTCTTCTTTTTTTTTTAAAATTTAAAAAAGTTAAAAAATTAACAGATTTTGCTTTTTTGTTTTTTTTTTGTTTTCAATTTTGAAAATTGGTCTAGTGAATTTTGAAAATTGGCGATTTTTTTATTCAAATTGCTACTTTGACATAGACTTTTAATTAGTTTATAGTCTATATCAGAAAGGAGATTTATGAAAAAAATAATTTATTTTATTAGTATTATGTTTTTAGCTGTTAGTATTAAAGCAATAAGTCCAGAGGTAAATTATCAGGAAGGAATTTATAGTAATAGAGTAGGTGATCAATTGTATTCTGGTCAAATGGCCTTTATGTTTATTGATAATCATATAGTTTATTGTTTAGAACCTTTTGAAATTGTTGGTAAAACTTACTATGAGGATAACAACTATTTAAATAGGTTTGATGAAGCTACTATTGAATATTTTGAATTAGTTGCTTATTATGGCTATAATTCAGAAAGAAATAGTATATATTACTATATGGCTGCTCAAGAAATAATTTGGGAAAAAATATTAGGAGGTGACTATGTTTATTGGACAACTGGTATAAACGGAACAGGAGATATAATAAATATTGATAGTTATAAAAATGAAATAATTAATAACGTTAATGCTTTTTATATGGAACCAAGTTTTGAAGAAAAATTTTATTCATTACCTTTTTTTGAAGAAAATTTGATTTATGATGAAAATGGTATTTTTAATACATATACAGAATATGGATATGGTGGTAGTAATCAAATAAAAAAAATAGATAATGGTTTTAAAATTACTATTTTAGAAGAAGGAGAAACAACTATTAATTATAGTAAAGTTTTAAAAACTAATAATAATACAATAGTTTATACAGGAATTGGTAATCAACCTTTGGCAAGTTTTGGAATTAATAAAATTAAATTAGGAAATCTATACATATATGGAAGAAAATATGCAACAAGACTTAGTTTAATTTTTTATGATAACAAAACTAAAGAAAGAATAAATGAAGTTGACTTTAATGTTAAGGAACTAGATAATAATTGGGGGAAAGAGAATGATATTTATAATTATGGAATTTCAGTTGGTGAAGGAAAATATACAATTGAAGTAAATAATTATAATATTGTTGGAAATGATTATTTTATAATTGATAAAGAAGATATGAAAGAAAACACAATAGTTGAAGTTTATTTAGAATCAAAAGAAGAAACGAAAATTGTTGAACCAAATGATAATGAATCAGAAGATAAAATTGATAAAGAAGAAATTATTGATGAGGAAAATAAATCTGATCATGATATTATTCTTGATAAAGAATCAGAAAATAATTCAACAATAGAAGATATAAAAACTGATGTTATAAATAATGATGATGAATCCAATTTTACAGAAATCCAAAATAAAACTAGTAATAAAATTTTTGAAGAATTACCAAATACTTCAAATTATAATTTAGTCATATATATTTTATTACTAATAAATTTATTTACAGGAATTATTTTATATGAAAAAGCTAGGAATTAGTTTAATTATTATATCTGTTTTATTATTTCTAATCTTAAAAATTTACTTATTATGTGAGTATGAAAATCACTCTAAAACAATTGATCGAATATTTATTAAGGGTGAAAAAATAGAAACAAATTATATTGGTTATATTGAAATTGAAAGTGTAAACATTAAAAGAGGAATAGTAAATGGAATTAATGATGAAATATTAAATAATAATGATATTGGAATCATTAGAGATAATAATTTTGTATTAGCAGGACATGGAGTTGAAAATGTGTTTGGCAGATTAAATAAAATAAATATCTTTGATGAAGTAAAAATACATTTATATGATAAAGATTATTATTTTATAATATATAAAAAAATAATAGTTTCAAAAGATAATTTAAATTATTTAAATGATGATTTAGTTTTAATAACTTGTACTAATGATGATAAAAGATTGTTAGTATTAGGCGCAAAAAAACCGTTATAAACGGTTTTATTTAAGTATATAAGGATTTTCTATAGTTCCATCACCAGATACATATGTTGTATTTGCATCAATATGGATAACTGCTCTTATTCTTGAAGTGTTGTTAGTAGATGTAATCATAGGCATATTAATAAATTTATATACCTTATTTGATTTGTCAGCACTAGCTGTTATTGACCAAAATGAATTTTTGAAACTACTTAAATAATTGTAATTTTGACATGCTTTATCTAATGGACTAACACAATTTGTGTCTAAAGAAGCAAGTCCATATTCATTTACTTGAAGTAAACCAATCATAAAATTATCATAAGTACTAGAACATTCGATAGAACCATCTTTTGAATTATCTGTTTCTTTTCTTTTTCCAATACATAAATTTTGACTAATTATATGACTTTTAGCATCATCATTAAATTCTTCACTATCATTATATAATTCTTCAAGTGAATCTTTGATTCTACTTACAGCAAAATCATTAATTCCTTCACTACTATTAACATCAACATTATATCTATTATCCCATACAATTTCATCACGAACTGTAGTTTCCATCATTCTAATTGTATTATCACTATTAATTCTAATTATACGCCATTCTTTGTCAGCAAATTTAACATAGTTATTAACTTTTTCGCCTCTAAATATATATGAATCATTATAAGCATATAATCCATCACCTGATTCAACTACATTTTTCTTAATAACATCACTTAAATATTTTGTTTTATAATCTTCTCCACAATCTAAGAAAGCAGTATACAAAATATAGTTATTATTTGTTTTAGCGTTTACTTTACCAGTACATACAGCATCTTTATTAGGTGTTAATTTAGATAAATCTTTTAAATATTTTTTTTCAACTAATGTATCAATGTTTATAGATATTTCTTTGTTACTTATATCTTTAAATTCTTCTATTCCTTGTTCATCTTCACTATAGTATTTTTTAGCTGCAATAATCATTTTTTCTTCAATAGAACTATAACTAGTTCTATTTCCTTTTATTACTTGAATTACAATTATTACAACTATAATTATAAATATAATAAATAAAATGAAAAATAATTTATTAATTAATTTTTTATCCATTTTTTTTAAGTTTGGCATTTGTATTTTTTTTAAGTCCATAAATTCCCTCCGATTTCAAGTATATTATACAATAAAAAAAAGATTTTGTATATAAAATTTGTTTAAGAATATAATTTAAAAGGTGATACTATGTTTAATATTTTGAAGG
>CAZXOH010000058.1:0-6421 GCA_964642345.1 uncultured Muribaculaceae bacterium
AAGATAGAAATTTTGTTCGGTTTTTTGCAAATTATTTTATATAACTTTTTGCAAAGTAAAATATAAAATATAAAATTTGTTGAAAAAATATTTTTAAAATGATATTATGTATATAGATGAGTTATTACTCATACAATAAAAAAGGATATATCTAATTGTTGAAAGAGTTAGATACATTCCCCAAAAAAGTTTGGATGCACTATCCCCCCTGTAAATGTCAATACTTTGGACAAAACAATCCAATTTCTACATTGACATTTTTGTCCAATTCCATAATAACATTTACATATATCAACAATAATCATTTTCATATACTTTTCTTCTTTATAAATATTAGCTTCATAAACATATTTTAATAATTCATAACTAGTATCAAGTATTTTATTTTTTAAAACATTTTCTGTTTTAGGATAATTTTCAGTCATTTTTTCAATATAAATTATTGTTTTTTTTACTTTATTAGATATTAAGAATTTATTTTGCATACAATATGTTCAATTTCATTCAATATTTCTTCAAAATTATTACGATGTAAATTTATTGTTAATAGGCGATGAATCTCATTTATTCTTTCCATTCTACCTTTTACTATAGAAGTGGATTATTTAAATTTTTTCTTAATTTAAAAACCGGATTTAATTGCCGAATTTTTATGTTATCTGCTTTCTAAACACATACATATTTTCATTTTATTTAAAAAAAAAGAACATTAAAATAATATTCTATTTCTTCCATTTTCTTTTGCTTCATATAATTTTTTATCCGCTATTTCTATAAATTCAGACATTAATAAATCTTGTTCGTATTCAGCAATTCCTCCACTAATTGTTACTTTATCTTGTTTTAAGTTTAAATTTTTTTCAGAAGATTTTCTGATTTCTTCAGCTATTTCATATGCTTGCTTTATATTAGATGATGGTAATATAACTAAAAATTCTTCACCACCATATCGTGTAACTATTCCATTTTTTCCAACTATTTCTTGACTAATTTTAACAAATTCTTTTAATATATTATCTCCAACAATATGTCCATAATTATCATTTACTTTTTTAAAATAATCAATATCTATCATTATTATTGATAAAGGAAATTCTTCATTTGAAATACAATCTTGTAAGTATGATTCCATATGATTTCGATTCCAAGTTCCTGTAAGTGAATCAGTTATTGCCACTTTTTTTATTTGTTCATTAATTTTTTTTAATTTTTCATTTTCTTTATTATATAATTTTATAATCGTTAATAAAGATACTCCAATAGATATAGAAATATAAATAATATAAATAAATGTTATAATCGAATGTAACATTGAATCATATAAATTAGTTTTATTTATAAGGTTATTAGCATCATAAATAAGTAAAAATAAAGAAAAAATAATTTCTATATTTAAAAATATAATTCTCGTTTTTTTATTATATAACAATGATATATATACTAATATCATTATGATATATATACCAATAATTCCTTGTATTATAGTAAGATTCGCTAGTAAAAAAAGAAAAATGTCCATAAAAATTATTGATACAGCTCCACAAATTTTCACTTTTTTCTTATAATTACAAATTACAAATAATATAACTTGTATTATTAAAGAAATAAGAGTAATAATTGTTGTTTCCTTATTTTTTTGAAAAATCAAAGTCATTATTGTTGATATAAAAAGCAAAACTATTAAATTTATAGATACTATATTATATATTCTATTTTTCAAAGTTCTATTTTTTCCAAATAATTTATCTATTTTAAGTTCAACCATTCTTGAAATTTTATTATAAATATCACTCATTTCATTTTCCTTTCTAATATATTTTATTTTTACTATAATTTTAATATAAATTTATTCATTTTATTATTTTTTTTGATTCTATTCCATATATAGCACTATCAAACAATGGTTTAACTCCGGTACCATCATCGTTTAAATGAATTTTAGATTGATATATATCATATCCTGGTAATTGATTTCCTTCAATCATTACGGGTCCATTATTAGTAATTGCTATATCCCACCCTACTAATCCAACTTGTGGAACAACTTTAGAAGCTTCTTTTACCATTTTAATTGCTTCTTTAAAATATGGAATTTGAAATCCTTCTATTTTAGTATTAGTTATTGGATGGTTAATAAATACCTTACCTTTTTTATCAATAGCTGGTTTATATATTATTCCTTTTTCATTTACAACGCTATACATTCCACCATGGTTAAAATTATCAACTACATTATTTCCGTTTCCAATTCTAATAGCTCTAAATAATACTGTACATTTATTATTTTTATATGCTGTAACTATTCTTAATGTATTAACACTTGTAGGAAATAATTTATTCATTTCTTTAGATTGTTTAACACATTCTTCTACTAATAATTGCTTATTATGAATAAGTCTCATATATAAATTTTTTATATTTGTATCTTTTGTTATTTCTATTTTTTTTATTCCTTTTCCACATTGTAAATCAATTGGTTTTACAATTATTGTTTTATGTTTTTTTACAAATTTAGTAAATTCTTCTAAGTTTGATCTTAAATATAAATAATCTCTTTTTAAGTATTTATTGAATAGTTCATTAAATTTAACTTTGTTATTGAATAATTCATAATATGAACTATCATTCATTGCTTTTAAGTAGCCATTATTTACTCCACGTGTTACAAATGTTTTTCTTTGTCTACTTGTTAAATTTTCAAAAAAGAAAACTTTATAGTCCATATATCCTGCTTGGTATTTAATTGAACATATTAACATATCAAAAAAAATATATATTTTTGGTTTTTTGCTTCGTTTTGATACTTCTTTAATGCTTTCTTTAGCTGCTTTAAAATCCATACTAAATAATCTTTTGAAATAGTATTTTACCTTATCCATAGATATCACCGTAAATATTATATCATATTTCTATTATATTTTACTATTTAAAATTAATTAAATTTAATTTATATATTATTAAAGTATAAAGCCTCGTTTTATCGAGGCTATTTTTATTTAAAGATTATTTTTCCATTTATCATATCAGTTATATTTCTAAAGTATAATTCTAAAAAATTTGCTTTTTCAACATTTTCTTTTACTGTTAGTCCCATTTCACTTATTTTTTTACCATCTTCATTTATAATTATTTTACCAATTATTTCTCCTTTTTTTATTGGAGCCTTTATTTTATTTAATTTAAAATCATATGTTATCTCACCAAGTTGTTCAGTTTTTTGTTTTACAATAGTTACATTATCAATAGGAACAATTTCAACATATTTTTTCTTAGATTTATCTATTTCTATTTTTTTTATTATTGTTTTTGTATTAGCTACTTCGACTGTTTTGATTTTAGCAAATCCATAATCTAACATACTAGATATTTCTGCATTTCTTGTACTGCTCGTTGGTTCATTCATTGCAACTGCTATTAATCTTACATTATTTTTTTGAGCTGTAGCTGTTAAACAATAGCCCGCGATATTAGTATATCCAGTTTTTAATCCATCTGCACCACTATAAAATCTTACAAGTTTATTTGTATTAACTAACCAAAATTCTCTATCTGTGTCTTTCCTTAAATAATCCTCATAAATACTAGTATATTCTAATACTTTTTCATGTTTAATTAGTTCTTTAGCCATAATACTCATATCATGAGCACTTGAATAATGATTTACTTCATCTAATCCATGTGGATTTTTAAAATTAGTATCTTTTAATCCTAATTCCTTAGCTCTATTATTCATCATATTTACAAATTCATCTACTGTACCCGCTATTGTTTCTGCTAAAGCAACAACTGCATCATTACCACTTGCTACAGCAATTCCTTTAAATAAATCAGAAACTTTCATTTTTTCTCCTGTTTCTAGTAGTATTTGTGATCCACCCATACTAGATGCATTTTCAGAAACAGTAACAACATCATCCCAACTAATTATTTCTTTTTCTATTGATTCAACTATAATTAACATACTCATTATTTTAGTCATAGAAGCTGGCGCTAATTTCTCATGAGAATTTTTTTCAAATAAAATTTTTCCTGTACTTGCTTCAATTAGTATCGCACTTGTAGCATTACTTGCTAAAGAACTATTTTCTGTATTTATAACTGGAATTGTGTCGCTTGCAAAGACACTAAATGGTAATATTAATAATAGTAAAAAAAAACATATTTTTTTCATAATCCACCTCTAATAAATACTATGAAATATTAAAAAAAAAAGAATAATAAAATTAATCTTTTGGTTTAAATATCAGACTAAGTAAAAACGAAAAAACAATTGCTGAAATAATTCCTGAAGAGGTTAAATCAAACATTCCCATAACTAAACCTATTACTCCAAATTCGCTTGCTTTTTCTATAGCACCATGTATTAATAAATGACCAAATGAAGTAATTGGAACTAATGCTCCACCACCTGCCCATAAAACAAATTTATCATATATACTAAATATATCTAAAAAAGCACCTACAACTACAAATATTGTAGTTATATGACCTGATGTCAATTTTGTATTATCTAATATTATTTGACCTAATAAACATATTATTCCTGCAAATAAAAAGGCATTTAAATATATCATTATATTACCTCCAAACTAATTGCATGACATATAGCAGGGATTGTTTCTTTTTCATTAACCATTGTTGTACTCATTAAAGCTCCAGTTGCTAAAAGAAGTACTTTTTTTAATTCTTTTTTTCTCATTTTAGCAAATATATATCCATATGTTACCAAAGGTAAACAAGCAGGTCCAGATCCTCCTGCATATACATCCTGAGTGTCTATATCAAATATCATACATGCTGAATCATCATAATTATTTAGTTCAATATTAAATTCTTCTTTCATATAATCTTTCATTATATCTTTTCCATATTTTCCTAAATCACCACTTAAGATTAAATCATAATAACTTATTTCTCTTTTTGTTTCTTTTAAATGTGTATATAATGTATCAGCACATGCAGGTGTCATTACTGCTCCCATATTATAAACATCTGTTACACCTAAATTTACAACTTTTCCAATTGTTGCTGATTCAATTTTAATTCCTGTTTTTTCATTACTTAAGAAAGCAGAACAACCACCAGTTGTTGTAAATGTAGTTGTTTTTGGTTTTATACCACCATATTCTACTGGATATCTAAATTGTTTTTCAGCAGCATTATTATGTGATGATACAGAGCAAACGCAATTTTCTATTTGTCTAGCATCAATTAAATTTGATCCTATTATTAATCCTTCAACACTGCTAGCACATGCACTATATATTCCCAAATAAGGAATCTTTAATTTTGATGCTGCATAATTAGATGAAACTATTTGATTTAATAAGTCGCCTGATATCATTAGTTCAGGAATTTTATTTATTTTTTTTATTAATAAATTTATGGATTCTTCAATTAATTTACTTTCTGCTTCTTCCCAGGATTTTGTTCCAAAATAAAATTCATTGTAACTTTTATCGAAATAATTACCTAATGGTCCATTTTTTTCATATGGTCCAGAAATTGTAATTGTATCATTTATGTAAACATTGTTATATTTAAATGTCATATGGTACCTCCGAATAAAAGTATCCTAATGAGTCCAAAAACATAAGCACTTACTACACCAAATACTATTACTGTTCCTGCTAATTTAAACATATTTGCGCCTAATCCAGTTACTAATCCTTCTTTACGATATTCTAAAGATGCACTCATCATAGAATGAGCAAATCCAGTTATTGGTACAATTAATCCAGCTCCTGCCCATTTAACGATGCTATCAAAAAATCCGAAACAAGTAAGTAAACAGCCAATAAATATAAGTGTTATTATCATAAATGTTCCAGCTTCTTTTGTAGGTATATCCAAAATATAGGAATAAAATTCCAATAATACTTCTCCAATTATACCCATAATTCCGCCTACTATAAATGCTTTTATTCCATTTTTTAATCTATCTTCTTTTGGTTTATATTTATTAATTATTTTTTTATAATTTTCTTTTTTCATATTTTCCTCCTATGATTATTATGAAAATTATATTTTTTTTTATACAAAAAAACACCATTAAATGAAGTCTATAATTTTTCAATTTTCTTCTTTAACAATATATGATAATCAATTTAAGAGTCTTTCTATTGTATTTAATATTTTATTCTTATCTAATATTTTTTGTACTTCTTTAATATATTTAATTATTTTTTTAGTATATTGTCTATCTTCTTCTGTTTCCATATCGCCATGTTTCTTATCTATTTCTTTTTCATTTAACCAATACCAAATATTTAAACTATGTAATTCATATCCATTACTATTATCAAAATATTAGTATGCAATGAACCATCTAATATTGGTGAAAAAACAAGTTAGAAAAAAGTTAGATTATTCACAATCAGTATTTGCTGATGAATTATTAGGAAAAAAATGAAGTTTAAAA
>CAZXOH010000059.1:0-6416 GCA_964642345.1 uncultured Muribaculaceae bacterium
AGGTACTTCTGTCAAGATAGAAATTTTGTTCGGCTTTTTCAATTTTTTCACAATAATTTATACAATATTAAAAAACATATCCTACAATGTAGAATATGTTCCTATTCCTATTGGTAAACCAATTATATACCATAAAACTATTATTAATAACATAGTAAATGCCATAATTAATATTACAGGTAAAATCATTTTTAAAGTCCCATAAACACTTACTTGTTTTTTCTCACTAACTCTATATTTTTCAATAAAAGCTAACATAATAATATAATAAATATATATTGGAGTTAATGATTTTCCTATTCCATCTGCTGCTTTAAAAATAAATTGTGTCATATTTGGTGTAATATTTGATCTCATAAATAATGGAATTGCTACTGGAGATACTATTTGCCATTTAGCATATGAATTTGGTATAAGTAAACTCATTATTACAATTACTATAAAAAATATAATAATTAAGAATATTCCTGATATTTCTAAATTACTCATAAAATCAATTAATTTTGTTCCTATAACAATACCTATATTGGACCAATCAATAATTGCTATTAACTGAGAACCAAAAAACATTAAAACAAACATAAAGCCTAGATTTTCAAATGTTTTTGACATGCTTAAACTAAATTCATGACTATTTTTAATATTCCCTGAGATTTTCCCATATAACATTCCAGATGTAATCATTATAATTGTAATTATTATTATTAATCCATTACCAAAAGCTGAATTTGCTCCAAATAATTGTTCCATATATCTGTCTGCACTTTTATCTAACAATACTCCAGCGCCAATAGTATTAATTGGTAATATCATATAAATAAATAACAAACATAAAATTAAACCACCAATTAAAGAAATTTTTTTAGCTTTTTTGGAAATAACTAATTCTTCTTCTTCATAAGAATATTTTTTTGGTAATTTATTTACTAAAAATTTATCTACTACTATTGTACCTATTAAAGATATTACAATACTTGAAAAAATCATAATAAATAAATCCGAAAATAAATTATATCTATAATTTTTATCTATACTAGTTGTTGCTGCTAATTCGGATAAACTACCTAATAAATAATCATTATAATTAAAGAATATTCCAAATCCATACCCAATAGTTATTCCTAAAAAAATTGTTATAACACCTAATATTGGATTTTTCCCTAAGTATTTATACATAACTCCAATTAAGGGAATCAAAAATACATAACTATTATCACCTATTACTGATGAAATTATTCCTATCAAAAGTGTAAGAAAAATAATAATACTTAATTTTACTCTTTTAAGTGGATTAAATATTGCATTAAGTAATCCACTTTTTTCACAAATACTTATTCCTAATAATGAAATAATTATTAATATTAATGGTTCTAATTGTCTAAAATTATTAACAGCATTCCCTATAATAAATTTAATTCCATCTAAACTTATTATATTTTTTACAGTTACTAATACATTTTCCATTGTACCATTTTGAATTACTGTTTTATAACCATCAATACCTAAAATAGACATTATTAAACTTATTACACTAACAATTCCTATAAGAATTAATAAAACGGACACAGGACCATATTGT
This sequence comes from uncultured Muribaculaceae bacterium, assembly GCA_964642345.1. GTDB lineage: Bacteria > Bacillota_I > Bacilli_A > RF39 > UBA660 > CAJOJO01. Next base: position 1,580 of record CAZXOH010000059.1, read on the forward strand.
TTTTCTTTTTTCTTTTTTTTAGTCATAATATCCTCCTATTTAATTACTTTTTTTAATTTTTTATTGAATTCTATACGTGGTAACATTATACTACGACCACAATTTAAACATTTAATTTTAATATCCGCACCCATTCGTATAATTTCCCATTCATTTGTTCCACAAGGATGTTGTTTTTTCATTATTATTTTATCGCCTAAATTATATTCACGCATTATGTACCACCAACTGTTCATATGGAATTTCTATATTATTTTTATCTAATTCTATTTTTATTTGCTTTAGAATTTCTCTTTTTATTTCATATTGTTTTAATGGTTTAACCTCTGCTTCTATTCTAAATACAACAGATGAAGAATCTAGTTTTTCTATTCCTAATAATTTAATTTTTCTTGTTATATTAGGATCTTTAATTTTTTCAAATAAATTATTTAATATTTTTTCTATCTTATCAATATCTTCATTATATGAAAGACCTAAATCTATTAAAACTAAGGAATGATCTAAGCTATGATTTATTACTTGATCTATATTTCTGTTAGCTATAAATATGATTTCTCCTTCATAATTTCTTAATTTAGTTGTTTTAATTCCTAATGAAACTACTTCACCTTTGTTACCATTTATAGTTACTGTATCACCAATTGTATATTGATTTTCAATAATAATTGATATTCCAGAAAGTAAATCTTTTAAAATATCTTGAAAAGCTAAACCTGCTATTAAACTAACAACACCTAATGATGCTAAAATAGCTGACGTATCAATTCCATAAATATTTAATATTATTAATACAGCAACTATAATAATAAAATATTTTACTAAATTATTAACTAAACTAAATAATGTTTTTTTTCTTTTTAAATCTTTTACATTAATATTTAATTTTAATATTTTTTTTATTGTTCTATTTATTATCAAATAAATTGAAGTACATATTATTATAACTAAAATTGGACATATTATTTTTTGATAAATTATAATTCCTGTCATAATATCACTCACTTACATTCAATATTTCTAAAATTCTATTTAAATCTGCCACATTTGTATATGATATTTCTATTTTTTTATCATTTATTTTTACTTTTGTATCTAATTTTTCTCTTAATAAGTCTTCAACATATTTTAAATCGTTTGTATTTGATTCTTTTTTATGAATTTTATTTTTTCTTTCAAAATTATTTGTTGAAGTTAATTCTTCAGTATTTCTAACGGAAATATTTTCATTAATTATTTTATCTGCCATTTTTCTTATTTGATCTTCATCATCTAATTTGCTTAATATTCTTGCATGGCCCATACTTATTTTAGATGTATTTACTAATTCTTGAATATCTTTAGGTAATCTTAATAGACCAATTATATTTGTTATATGGCTTCTACTTTTTCCCACTTTTTGTGCTAATTCATCTTGTGTTAAATGAAGATTTTCAAGTAAAGATTTATATGCAATTGCTTCTTCTATAGCTGTTAAGTTTTCTCTTTGCAAATTTTCTAATAGAGCTATTTCCATCATTTGTTCATCTGTAAAATTTCTAATAATTGCAGGTATATGAGTTAACCCAGCTAATTTTGAGGCTCTAACTCTTCTTTCTCCAGCTACTATTTCATAACCTTTTATACTTTTTTTTATTATTATTGGTTGAAATACTCCATGTTCTTTTATTGATTCAGATAATTCTTTTAACGCATCTTCATCAAATATTTTTCTAGGTTGATATGGATTTACTCTTAATTTCGATAATTCAACTTCAATTATTTCATCTTTATGGGCATTTTCAACTATTGTTTTTTCAAAACTTTGAATGTCCAAATTTTCATTATTAAATAATTCTTCTAAACCACGTCCTAATGCTCTTTTTTTAGTTTCCATTTCTTTCTATCACCTCTTTAGCTAAATTTAAATATGCTTCTGCTCCTCTACTTTGTGGATCGTATGCAATAATAGGTTTACCATGACTTGGTGCTTCTGAAAGTTTTACTAGTCTTGGTATTATGGTATCATATACTCTTTCTTTAAAATAACTTTTAATTTCTTCAACTACTTCTAATCCTAAGTTTGTTCTACTATCCAACATTGTTAATAATACTCCTTCAATATCTAATGTAGGATTTAAACTCTTTTGTGCCATTACAATTGTGTTTAATAATTGCATTATTCCTTCTAGAGCAAAAAATTCACATTGAACAGGAATAATTACTGAATGAGCTGCAGTTAATGCATTTGTTGTTAAAATTCCTAATGAAGGAGGACAGTCTATTATTATATAGTCAAATGTATCAGTTAATTGGTCTAAATATTTTTTTAATTGACCTCCTTTTACAAATGAACTATCATTATTTTGCATTTGCATTAATTCAAAATCTATACCTGCTAAATTAATTGTTGCAGGTATAACATATAAATTTTTAAATTTTGTTTTTATTATTACTTCGTTTAATGTTGCTTGATCTTTTAAAAGTTCATACATACTTTTACTATAATCAGATTTATCAATTCCAACTCCTGTTGTTGAATTTCCTTGTGGATCTAAATCAACTAATAGTACTTTTTTCTTATATACTCCTAATGAAGCAGCTAAATTAATACTTGATGTAGTTTTACCTACACCACCTTTTTGATTTACTAAGGCTATTATCTTTCCCATAACATCACCATTCTTATTTATTACAATACATATATTTTACCATATAATGATGAAAAATGATAGTGAAAGAAAAAAAATAGAAATAATTTCTATTTTTCTAATTCACATTTATATCCATATGTTTCAACTGTTTTTATGTAATTATCTTTACTAAAATCTTCTGTTATTGGTATTAAAGTATACCAAATAAAGGTTTTTGTTAACTCTTCTTCATTATTTTCTATTAAATCTGCTTTTGATTTATCAAATGAATCTTCAATATTTAAATTAGTATATTCTTCTTTGTTATTGAATGTAAATACTATTTCTTGTTTTGAATTTTCAACAGTATTATTTTTTAAATCAAATTTATAATAATAATCTAATGTTCCAAATTCTTCTTTTTGTTGTGCTTTAGAACAGACATATGATTCTAATTCTTCTTCAGTTTTTGTTTCTTCTTTTTTTTCTGTTTTTTTATTCATTTGAATTATTCCAAAAGTTACTATTCCAATTGTAAATATTAATATTAAGGTAATTATTATTATTGTTTTTTCTTTCATATTTTCCTCCTAATAATTACATGTTGAACCACTTAATGTTCCACCATTTGGGCAAGTATAGTATCCACAATTATATGTATATGTTTCTCTATTATAACATGTTCCATATTCTTGACATACTTGACATCCCCATCTAGTACAAGTTTGTGTTGGTGTGCATGTTCCACCTCCACAGTTGCCATCCCAGCTCCAACTACAGCATCCACCATCATCTGATACACCATATCTAGTGCAACAAGAATATGAACCTGTTGTTCTTGTTCCTGTACATGTTCTAGATACATATGTTGCAGCATAACTATGTCTTGCTGTAAATGTTAATGCATTACTATCTTTTGCTACTCTTCCATTTGTTCCTGTCGCTGTACATGTTACTGTATATGTTCCTGTTCCTAATGAGGTTGCAGGATTACATTCTGCTGTTCCGCCTAGTGGCCCATAGGTTACATTTAAATTATCTGTAAATTGATATGTTCCACTTCCTAAACTAATTGGATTACTTTTTGCTTTTATTAAAGGTACTAAATTATCTAATTTTACTACTGTACTTGTTGAGCTTGTATTTTCAACATTATCTTTTACTTCTACTTCAATTTTATTTTCAGTAGCACTTGTTAAGATTACTGTATATAAATTTTCACTCTTTTTTGTTGGCGTTACTTCTTGAGAATTAACTTTTACTTTTAAACTATTTTCGTTTATTCCTGAGCCACCTTCTGTTTTATTTCCATCATATAAATAATAATCTATTAATTTTATTTCTATTACTACTCTATCACTTATATACCAATCACTATATTTTTCATTATTTATTTTTGTTCCTTCAACTATTTTTATTTCTATTTCAGGCGCTACACTATCTACATTATTTATTGCACATAAACTATCACAATCTACGCAACATTCTGTTGTTCCATTTATTGTAAATGTTTTATTTATATTACCTAATCTATCTCTTGTTTTTATGTTTAATTTTTGTGATGTTTTTAGCGTGTTTGTACTATCTTTTAACCAATTTGTTCCACCATCATATGAATATGGTCTTAAGGCTATTCCTACTCCTAAATCTGTTGAGTTGATTTGAATTGTTTTTGTTTGAGTCCATTTATCTATATCTGGTATTACTAAATTAACAATTGGTCCTTCTTGATCTATTCCACTTACTATTATTTCATTATATACTATTTCTTTTCCATCTTTTTCTACATATGCTCTTATTGTTGTTTCATCTTTAATTTCTAGTTTTACTTCGTTTTCTTTTGTTTCTGTTATTGTTTCATTTATTTTATATTTTTTTGAATATCCTTCTTCTGTTTCTGGATATATTATTGTTAATTCTTTTGTTGTTGCATATGTATTACTTGATATTTTAAATGTTGGTGTTTCTAATTCTTTTGTTGTTATTTCTAATGTTTTTGTTGTTTTTTGATCATTTCCATTTATTGATGTTACTTTGATTGTATATTTTGTATCTGAATTTAAGTTTGATAATTTTATTGTTTCTTTTATTATTCCTTTTTGATTATTTTTATTAATTTTTGAACATTCACTATTTATACAATATTCATATTCTTTTATTCCTGAACCGCTATCTTGTGTTTTTATCATTAAATTTATTTCTGATCTTGTTGTTTTTAATTCTTT
>CAZXOH010000060.1:0-6403 GCA_964642345.1 uncultured Muribaculaceae bacterium
ATCCATCTCTTGAAATAGATGAATTTACCTTTTTTAATTTTAATGCTTTTAAATAGCCTGTAATCACATCAGTAAAAATAAAGATGCCACAAAGCAAAAATATTGTTTTTGGTTCATTAATATTCATTAACTTTTCAACAAATTGTTCCATAACTATTCCTCTTTTCTATCTAGCAAAAGATTAGATATTTGCAAATATAACTATTACTTTTACAACTACATATTATAAAATTTATTACTGGATAATCACTAGAATAAACAAAAAATTTAGAAATAATATTTCTAAATTTTTTTAAACTTATTTATTATATTTGTATTCCATATTTTTGAAAAAGAATATTTTTATTATGTTCTGTATTTCCAACTAACACATCTTTATTTTTTTCAATAATAATTTTTGAAAAATCCTGTGGTTCAACATTTGAACCAATGCAGATAGTAGTAGTATTTATTAGAAATTTTTCCTGATTACCATTTTCTAATATCAAATGTAAATATTCATCTATTCCATTTCTGGTTTTATGTTTTTTTGTATATATTAATACAATATCAGAATATTTTATAATCTTTTTCTTTGAAAAATAAGGTATTATATAATTTTCTGTTAGTATATATGCATTTTGACAATATAATATTATATTTTCTAATTCACTTTTCAATAAATCATCATTTTGTAATTGTTTGATTTTTATTAATGTTGAAATTCCTGGCATATAAATAAACAATGAAATTATTAAAATAAATGGAAAATAACAATCTATTATATTTATATGTTTTATAAATTTAGAAAATATAATACCTGCAATTAGTAGAAGTATAATTAAACTTAATATTACATTTTGTTTCATTAATTGTTTTTCAAATATTTTAATATTTTTCATTATATAAATCACCTTTCTTTTTAATTCCAATCCCAAGGAATATTAAATCCTATTTTAATATGGCCACCTACACCAACGTGAAGTGAAAATTCAAGACCAACAAAATAAGTACCGGCTGTGTCATATTCAACAAGGGTTGTATCACTAGTTTTTACTCCTGCAGAAAAACTTGTTTCAGTTTCAGGACAATCTTTTATATGTGTAATTAATGGCATAAATTGTGAATGATTTATTGATTCATCAATATCTCCATCTACAAAATGAGGTGTATGAAAATATTCAGTTCCAATTGAAGTATCAGTTGGTTTAAATTCTGCATACAATCCTACTGCATTACCAGTTTTAACTTGTCCATCTTCAATTTTTAGTGTCTTATCATTATAGTATCCACCACCTGCAACATTACTTCCTGCTTCCGTACCAAATCCAACACCAACATCAAGTGTAAATGCATTTTTAATAGCAGATACAGTATCTTGAACTACTTTAACTGTTTTTTGAACGGCATTCGCTATTCCAGCACCTATTTTTTTAATTCCATTCCATAAATTTGATAACCAACCGTGTCCTTGTGAATCAACTCTATTGATTGGATCATTACTACAATAAATATATAAATTATGTGACAATAAGTCATTATTACTATTAATAATATTATCAGCATTAACAAATCTTCCCCATGCCGGATTGTAATACCTACTATTTAGATAATATAATTTAGTTTCTTTATCATAATAGTAACTTCTATATCTAAATGAATTAATATTAGCAATATGTGTTAAATCATTAGCAACATCATTATTATCGGCATCAACTATTGATAAAATATTTCCCCAAGAATCGTATTTATATTTTGCAATAATATTATACTGACTATCAATCATTCCTATAATATCATTATGAATATTTTTTATATAATAATATAGATCTTCATTATATTTAAAACCAATTATACCATCTACATCACTATGTATGTAGTATAGCACATCATCTCCTGTTTTTTCAATAATAACTCTTGAATCTTCCAAGAAATATTTTGTTTCTACATTATTAATAATCTTACTAGTCCTAATACCATCTTGATTATATTTATAAGAAATAACATTAGTTCCATCAATATATTCACTTAATTGTCTTCCATTTAACCACTTTAAAGTTATATTTTCACCTATTGTCAATGGATTACCTATTGCATCATATGTTATGACATTATCATTAAATTTTGTCATTTGATCCGGCCATTCAACATTACCATATTCATACTTGTTTTGTGATAATTGATTGTAAGTATTTAGCTCACAAACTTTTTTTAATAATATATTTCCTAAATTATCATATTTATATCTAATTGTTTCATTTTTTAAATAATCATTTTCTTTTACTAATTGATTATCCTCATCATAATAATATTCATTTTCTAACACACTGTTATGATATACGTGAGTAATATTATCTAATTTATCATATCGATATGAATATCTATCATTATTATTATCAATAGCTTTAACAAGTAAAGATGTTCTCTTTCCGTTAGTCATATATTCATAATTTTTATTATATGAATTATTAATATTACTATTTGCAATTCTACCCAATGAATCATAATTATAATTCAATTCAGATATATCAATTACAATTTTTGAAATTATATCATCATCATTAAACGTATTTTGGATATTATGTTCTAATGTTTCATTTACATCATCATTTGGATCATCCAAATCATTAATAAGCTTATAATGTTTACTTATTACATTATTGTTTGTATCATACCCATATTTTATTTGAAATTCATTAAATCGATATTCATATATTCTTTTATCTAAATCGTACACATACTTTGTAATATCATTATTTGAAATTATTTTAACTAAATCTCCATTATTTCCGTATTTATATTTATATACATCATCCATTTTAGTTAATGTTTTAATACGATTAAAGTCATCATAATCATATGTAATTATATTATTATTTCCATATATAGTAGATAATATATTGCCATTATTAGCTTCATAATTCTTTGTAATTAACGTTATATCATTTCCTATTGTGATTGATGTCATATTTAAAAATTCATCATAATTTAGATTATATATTCTATTTCCTTGAATAATTTTTGAAATCAAATTTTGGGAATTATATTCGTAATTAAGAGTCTTTGAACCTTGTATTACGGAAGTTAGTTGTCGCTTATCATTATAATTATAATAAGTTGTTTGTCCTTTTGCATTAGTTATTGAATTAATTAGTCCAGTTGATTCATCTATATCATAAATTGTTTTATTAAAATTAGTATCTGTAATATTCTTAATAAATTTCCCATTTGTTGTATATTCTGCACTATTTTCTAAAAATATATCATCAACTAATCTTTCAAAATAAAATTCAAAATTTACATCATTTTCTATTAATTCAGATAATGTGATAGTGTTTTCATATTTAATATAGTTTAAGTTATCTTTGTTCTGAATCAAATAACTTCCACTATCATTTTTAATTAATTTAAATAAAGAACTACCACTATTTGTTGAAGTACTCAAAATTAATGAACCATCTAGTACAGTTAAATATTTATTTAGAATATAGTGTTTAATTTTAAAGTAATCAACATCATTTTCGGTTGTTTTTTCTAAAATCCATTTATCATGTCCACAATTATTATCGAGAATTTCTATAACATCATCAATAAGTCTAATTGATTTATTTGTTCCTTTTAATCTTATATTGTATGTTCCGTCTTCAATCTCAAAATTTTGACCTCTATTGATAATTTTTGTTCTAATTGGATTACCATCTAAATTATACTCTATTTCATTAGATATTCCAGTTCCAGATACGCTTCGTATTAATCTATCAGTAACTGTATTATCATATTCAAATGTAAAGTTCTTGCCACGAGCATTTGTCATATTAATTAATTGATTATTTTTATCATAATTAAATAAATTACTTTCATTATTTAAGGATTTTGATAAAATTATATTACCATTTTCATCATAATCATATGTAACACTTCTAACATCTTTGAATAAATTTAAATTTGTAACATACAAATTATTTGCATTTAAACTTTGCCAAAAATCTACTGTTAAAATATCAAAATCCCAAGGTGCAGTGAAGCTTTGTGAAAAATATTGCCATTCTTTCTCATTAGGATTAAATGTTTTTGTCACCATCAAATCAGTTTGTTGTTCTTCAATTGGATTAAAATTAAAGCTTACATTATTATAGCTTCCAATTCCCATCGTTTCAGCACCCATAAAGCCCTCATTTTTATACCAAAATGAAATTGTATATTGATCTCCAGCTTTACCATTTATTTTAAAACTTTGAGAAAAACTACTATAATTAGCTGGATCCATTTTTACCTTTAATGCCGCTGTGTCTGAATTTATATTTACAATTTCAAAAACATTATCAGTAATATCGGTATCTGTTTCATCAGTGGCCGTTAAAGTCCATCCTGTTGCTCCATCTGAAAAATCAGAATTTTCTAACATATTATAATTATTTGCAACTTCTCCTTCTTCAAGTTGAACATCATCTATATAATACATTCCAATATATTCAAAAATAAATGTTATAATTAAATCACTGATAGCAGTTTCTGGGTAAAAAATTGTAACATCATATCTTTCAAAATTTTCTTCGGAAAGAATATTTTCACTTTTACTTTCCACTACATTCCCATCAGCGTCAGTATAGCTTAATGAAATATTCATAGGTAAAAAATCAGTTTTCAAATAAGCACTAAATGTGTAATTTTCACCTTTTGGAACAGAAATAGATTGTGTTGCAGTTACTCCACCCTTTTTTGCATAAATTTCTAGGCTTTTTGCACCACTATTATAATTTTCCGTTGATATAGATAATACTATGGAATTTTGACCTGTAAAATTTATAGTATCATTTTCAAAGCTAGAATCTTTTAATAAATTTTTTACATATTTCAACGGGATTTGATTACTCAACAACTTATTATTATATGTATTTACTCCATTAAGTATTTCTCCATATTCAAATTGAATTCCATATGCATTTTTAACATCATCATTTGATTTTAAACTGCTTATAGAAACAGGATTTCCATAATTATTGAAAGTAATCGTTTTTGCTTTGTTTTTATTATCAATAATTGTTGTAGCATTATATCCATATGAAATCTCATAATAATTTCCTAATGTATTGTTTATACTATATTCTGAAATTTTTTTAACACGATACGGATTTTGCTCATAATATTCATATTTAATTTTTTCCCCATTTACATCTATTACACTTGTAATTAAGTTTTCCGAATTAATAGTAAATGTTGTAGTACCAAAAATGCTTACAATACTGATTAAACAAGAATTATTATAATTCAATGTTACCGTTTGATCTTTACTTTGAATTGATATTGCTTCATCTGTATAATTTAAATTTATTTCTTCATCATTTGCATCTACAACTTTAATAATTCTATTATTAGTATCATATAAAATTACAACTTTATTTCCACTTACATCAACGATTTCGCTTAAATATCCTATTCCATTTATTATAGTAAATTTCTTTTGATTATTATACTTGTCTTTCATTATATAATCAGTACTACTTCTTTCAATTACTAAATCTAGACCGTCTTCATCAAAAAATGTATTTTCATAATCAGTTGTAACAAAACCATTTGTTTCATCATATTTAACTTTCTGATTTAAGAAATAATGAATTGTACCATCTTCATCTACATATTTTAAATATTCCGTATTTTCTGATTCTATTTCCGTAGCTGAACAAATTGTTTGTGATAAATTGAATCTATTTCCAATTCCACAACCTATATTTTCATTTAATATTACATCATTTGTATTATATACTAATTTCAAATCAACTGGCATTTTCCCCTTAATAGTAGAACCAACATTAAAAATTCCAGTTACATTTCCATTATAATTATTATGATACATCTTTCCTTGCTTAAAAGATTGTGATTGATAATCCATATAACTTTCTAACCCGTTTTGATTTCTATAAGTTACACTTAATAATGGTTTAGGATTTCCACCACTTACACTATTATTTTTTGAAAAGAACATAGGTATAGCATCATTTGTGTACACTTCCTTATTTTCTTTAATTAAAATACCATAATTTGGAGTATCAGCATACCATTTTTTTACTAAATTCGTTAATTCAGTACCTGCCATAAATAATATTATATTTCCATCACTATCATAATAATGCATTCTAGTACTATAAAATACTCCTTCTACCCTTGAATCATATTTATCATTCATTTCAGACCAATTAGCATCTGTTTCATCCCAATCTTGTGTAACTCTATGAACATTTAGTATTGTATCAATATGTGTATTAGTTGTATCAGGATATCCTCTTAATGTTAATTGTGCATCAATAATTTGACTTCCTGTCCCAATAGTAGGTAGTTCAAATTTTAATAATGCTCTATTAATAACATCTACATTATTTACCCTTTCTACACCAATTTTTAAATATTCTTTACTATTTCTATCAAC
>CAZXOH010000061.1:0-6401 GCA_964642345.1 uncultured Muribaculaceae bacterium
TTTATCAGTTTTTGATTCAATTAAATCCATTATACCTTCAGCTTCTTCTAAATCAATTCTTCCATTTAAAAAAGCTCTTTTAGTAAATTCACCTGGTTCAGCTAAACGACAACCTTTAATTAATAATAATTCTAAAATTTTATTAGTTGTACTAATTCCCCCATGACAATTAATTTCTACAATATCTTCAGTCGTAAATGTTTTTGGCGCTAACATAACTGATACTAAAACTTCATCAATTATTTCATTATTATCTTTAATATATCCATAATGAATAGTATGTGATGCAACTTTTGTTAAATCTTTTGTAAATATTTTACTAACAATTTTAGTTGCATCTTCACCACTAACTCTTATAATTGAGATAGCTCCTACTCCTAAAGCTGTAGATATTGCTGCTATTGTATCATTCATTTTTTTCACGCGCCTTTCTTTTAATACCAATTAACATTGGAAGTGATTTTGGTTGTTTAAATACTTCTAAAGATACATATTTATCTGCTAAATTAACAATCCAACCTTCTGCATATTTTGGTGGTATTTTATTTAATGGAAACATATGTCTTAAAATAGAATTTTCTATTTTTTCATTTAATAAATCTGGAAAATATATTCTTGAATTTAATAAAGCATCTTTAGCATGAGTGAATCCATGTTTTTTAAAAAATTTTTCTTTTGTTATTTTTTTTTGCCAATCTTCACAATAAAAATCATGTAATAATCCTGCTATGGCAGCACTTTTATAATCTTTATTGAATTTTTTAGCTAATATATATGATACTTTAGAAACCGCTAAACAATGTGCATAAACACTAATATCTCCGTGATGTTTATAATATTTTCTTCTTTGAAATTCACTACTATTTAGAATAGGATTTACTATTTCATAATATTCTATTTTATCTTTAAATGTCATAATTTTCCTTTCTAAAAAAATATAATCAGTGATTATATTTCCTTGTATTTTATAGTTATATGTCTTTCAAGTCCTTCTCCAATACTTTCAGTTTCTAGTTCTGGATATTCACTAATTATTGTATGTACAAATTTTCTTTCATATGAATTCATAGGGTCTAATGAAGCTGTTATTTTTGATGATTTTACTTCTTCAGCAACTTCACGAACTATTTTTTCAATATTTTTCATTTTTTTCATCTTATAATTTGAAACATCTAAGTTAATTTTTAAATTCATTTCAGTTTTATTTCTAACAATTTGTCTTACTAAATTTTGTAATGAATTTAATATTTTTCCTTCTCTACCTATTAATATTGAATTATTATTAGATACTAAAGTAACATTAAATATATCATCTGTACTTAATATTTCAGTATCTATTACTATATTCATACCTTTTCCTATTGTTTTAATAATTTCATTTATTAAATTATTTATATCTTCTTTTTTTACTACAGTAGCTGTATATTTTTGAGATTTAAATAATTTTCCTTCAATAAAATCATATTTTATTAATAAGTCTGTTAAATCACATTTTAATTCTGAACATATTTTTTCATTTAATTCTTCTTTTTCTTTTGCTTCATAATTTAATACATTTATCATTTTCTTTTACTCCTTTTTACTAATAAATTTTGGAATATTGTAAATGCACTAGATGTAATCCAATAGATTGCTATTCCGGTTGAAATTGTAAATGAGGCAATAATCATTGTTACCATCATTACATTTTTCATCATTTTCATTTGTTCTTCTTGTTCCTTACTCATACTTGTTCCACTATTAAGTTTAAATGAGTAATATGTTGTTAATATTACCAATATAATTAAAATTATATATTTAAATTCACCATGAGATAGTAATGCAACAGCTGGACTTGTTCCTAATTGTAATGTTAAGAATGTTCCTTCAAATAACACTGGAATTCTATTAATTGCTTCTAAAAATGCAAAGAACAATGGTATTTGTAAAAAAGCTAATAAACAACCTGATAATGGTTTAATATCATATTTTTTATAAATAAGTAACATTTCTTGTGATTTTTGCATCATTGATTGTTGATCATTTTTGTTAGCATATTTTTTTTCTAATTTTGTTAATTCTGGTTGAGCTAATTTCATATTTTCTGATTGCAATGCTGTTTTTTTTGTAAATGGGTACATTACAGCTCTAATTAATAATGTTGATATAATGATTGCTAAACCATAATTTTTTACTAATTTTCCAATTTGAATTATTAACCAAGCTAATGGTTGAACAAATATAGTTGTCCACAATCCATCATAATTATTACTTACAATTTTCATTTCATCACATGATGGTAATTTTTCAATATCTACTTTGTTTTCTTCATATAATTTTAAAGTCTCTGAATCTGTAGGTTTACATAATATATTTTGAGTTAAATTTAAACCCGTTGTTTTATTTTGAACTACTTTATTATCAACTTTTACATATTTAGTACATCCAGTTAAGCTAAATACACATATTAATAATAACAAAATTTTATATACTTTTTTCATTTTTAATCTCCTTTTATTATATTTAAATTAGAAATAACTTCATTTAATTCTTTTTCAATTTCACTAAATTTTTTATTCAATATTCCTCTTCTTACTATTATAATACAATTGAAGCCATTTTGGTAGATATTTTTATCTAATATGTTTTTGATTTGTCTTTTTATTTTGTTTCGCCCTACTGCATTACATATTTTTTTACTTACTGAAAAACCAAAATGATATATGTTTTCTTTATTTTTTTCCACATAAATAATAAAGTCTTTATATTTATATGATTTATTGTTAGATATAATTCTATCAAAATCTTTATTTGATTTTAAAATATTTATTTTTTTCATTTTGTTCACTTCCTCGTATAATAGCAAAAAAACCACTTTTTAGTGGAATATAATTAATGAGATAAAACCTTACGTCCTTTTTTTCTTCTATTATTAATTATTTTAGTTTGCATTCTAGCAAAAAAACCTTGTTTTTTACTTCTTTTTCTATTATTTGGTTGGAATGTTCTTTTCATTAGATCCACCTCTCTTTTCTATAATTTTTCCATTGCTTTAATAATTATATAGATAAAATACGTTTTTGTCAATAAAAATAAGTTAAAATAGTGTTTTAAAAATATGTTAAATAGTATTTTATATATTTCAAAATATATTATTTTTTTAACAATGTTTTCAACAAATAAAAACTTTATTTTATAACATTTAATAACTTTTTCCACATAAATGTTGATAAATAATTCACTTATATGTGGAATAATTATACACATATGTGAATAAAAAAAATAAGTTTTCCACATTTTTGTTTAAAACTAAATTTTTTTATTATTTTTTAATAAAAAAAATTGTGGAAAAAAATGTTAATTGTATGTGAATTAGATGTGGACTAAAAAAAATCCACAAAATTGCTTTTTTTTTCTTAAAAAATAAGGTAAAATATAGGTAAATGAAACAGAAACAGGAGGTAATGGTTGTGGAAAATAAAGTTCTATGGGACAATTGTTTAAATAAAATTAAAGAAAAATTATCCCCAATTACCTTTGATACTTGGTTTTCTGAAACAAAATTATATAATATTGTGGAAAACAAAGTTACGCTTTCTGTTCCAATGCATGTTGTAAAAAAAATGCTTATGGAAAACTACAATGAATTAATTGAAGAAACATTTACTGATATATCTGGTTCTAACTTTAAATTTGAATACTTAACAGAACAAGAGATTGAAGAAAATATAAAAATTGATACAGAAACAATTGGTGTTCCTTCAATTTCATCATTTGAAACAAACTTAAATCCTAATTACACATTTGAAAATTATGTAGTAGGGCAAAGTAATAAATTTGCACAAATGACAGCTATTGCTGTTGCTGAACAACCAGGAAAAATGTACAATCCTTTATTCATATATGGTAAAAGTGGAATTGGAAAAACTCATTTAATGCATGCAATAGGCAATTATACACTTAAAAAAAATAAAAATAGAGTTTTATATGTTACTTGTGAAAAATTTGTCGAAGATTTTGTGGGAATTAATAAAAAGGGTGAAGATGGAAATAATTTTGATGCTGTTGATATATTTAAAAGAAAATATCGTGATATAGATGTATTAATTATAGATGATATTCAATTTTTAGGAAATAGGGTAAAAACGCAGCAAGAATTTTTCAACACATTTAATGAATTATATGACAAAAATAAGCAAATTATTATTTCTTCTGATAGTTCACCAGATGACTTAAAGTTATTAGAGGAAAGACTTACAACAAGATTTAACTGGGGTATAACAATACCTATTGAACAACCAGATTTTGAATTAAGAATGAAAATAATTGATAATAAATTAGATGGTCATATATTAAAAAATGAATTTAGTACTGAAGTAAAAGAATTTATCGCAAGTAATTGCACTAGTGATATAAGAAAACTAGAAGGAGCAATTACAAGGGTTACAGCTTATGCTACAATGATGGGTGGATCAAAAATAACTTTGGAACTTGCTAACGAAGCGTTAAAAGATTATTTTGTTAAAAGCATTGTTTCTAAAAACAAAGTTGATAAAATTCAACAATTAGTTGCTAACAACTATAATATATCAGTAGATGACCTAAAAAGTAAAAAAAGAGTAGCCTCAATTGCATTACCAAGACAAATTGCAATGTATATATGTAGAATACATTTAAATGAACCATTACAAAAAATCGGTATTGAATTTGGTGGCAAAGACCATACAACAGTTATGCACTCTGTGGAAAAAATTGAAAAGAAAATAAAAGAAAATAATGAATTTAAGTTAGAAATAGATAAACTTATTAATAAAATTTAATTAATAATGTGGAAAAAATTAAATTATAAACATTTTTTATACATTTAATTCACAAATTTAAAACAAGAAAAAACTTTATAAATAAAAGCTTAAATAAGTTTTACACATTTTCCACTTTAATAATAAAAATAATAATATTCATAAATATAAATAAGGAGGCAAATTATGAATTTAGAAATTAAACAAAATATTTTATTAGAAAATTTAAATTATGCAATAAAAGGAATATCAACAAAAAATATTATTCCAATATTAAACTGTATTAAATTTGAATTAACTACTACAGGATTATATATGACAAGTACTGATAATGAAAGCGCTATTAAAACATTTATACCAAAAAGTGATATTGAAAATATTAATTCAATGGGAGAAATAGTAGTATCAGGAAGATATATATATGAAATAATAAAAAAATTACCAGGTAAAGTTATTAAAATAGAAGAAGTTATTGATAATAAAGTTCATATATCAACTGATAATTCTTCATTTGATCTAAATTGTAATAACATTAATGAATATCCTGAATTAGATTTAAGTGATAGTAAGAATCCAATTGTTATTAATAAAAAATTATTTAAAACAATGGTTAGACAAACATCATTTGCTGCTTCAACTCAAGAAAATAGACCAGAATTTACAGGAATTAATATTATATTAGAAAATAATAAATTAGAATGTACAGCTACTGATTCATATCGTTTAGCAAAAAAATATATTGAATTAGATAATGTATATGAAAATAATGTTAATTTAATTATTCCAAATAAAAATATAATGGAATTAGAAAGAATGATTGAAGATAATGATGAACCATTAGAAATGCATATTTTTAATAATAAAGTTATATTTAAATTTGATAATATAATTTTTATGACAAGATTAATTAATGGAAATTATCCAGATACAAATAGATTAATTCCTAATAGTTTTAATATAATTATAAAAGCTAATTTAAATGAATTATATAGTGCGATTGATAGAGCAAGTTTACTTACTAGTGAATATGATAAAAATACAATTAAATTAGAATTAAATAATAATATGGTTGTTATATCTTCTAATATTCCAGAAATAGGGTATGTTGAAGAAAAATTAAATGTAGATACAAATTATAATGATAAATTTAAAATTTCATTTAGTTCTAAATATATGTTAGATGCATTAAAATCATTAGAATGTGATGAAGTAAATATTAAATTTAATGGTGAAGAACAACCAATTATAGTTAATAATATAATAGATGATGGAGTAATTCAATTAGTATTACCTGTTAAAACATATTAAAATAGAAATTTTTTCTATTTTTTTTTATTTTTCTACAAAATTCTACAATAGCTATATATAAAATATATAACTCAAAGGAGGGTTATTGTGGAAAACTATGAAATAAATAATTCAACGTTAGCAGTTATAGCTTTAAATGAAAATCAATCTAAAATAATTGAATTAGATGAAATTTATATTGTGGAAAAATCTGTACATGAAATAATTGATCATAGTTGTAAATATTTTGGAAGTTCTTATTTAGGAAGACATGAAGGAACAAAAATGGTAACTGGAATAAGATATAAAACACCATTATTAATTGAAGAAAGTCAA